>DFKL01000068.1:0-1890 GCA_002373535.1 Prevotellaceae bacterium UBA3646
CAGGCTGGATATCCTTCCATTCAGGCCGCTTCTGCAGGAAAATGTCACCTTTTGGGCTTAATACGTGCAAATGGACTACAGGGTGGAGCAGCATGCTGCCGTCGTGGCAGTTTCCACGTGTGGCGGCACCTGTGATGTTGCCCCGTTCATCGACTGTGGGGAGCATTTCCTGACTGTTGTCTCGCATTCGTATCTGTATTATGTCTTGGTATTTTGTCTGTAGCAGGCTACGGAATCAGCAGGGACGAGTCGCCATAGCTCAGGAAACGGAAGTCGTGTGACAGGGCGTAGTCGTATATGGTATGCCAGTCGCCATGGAAGTCCCTGCCTGGCTGGTTGATAAACGCCGATACCAGAAGCAGGAGGGTACTTTGTGGCTGGTGGAAGTTCGTTACCATCATCTGTACTATCTTGTAGTCATATCCAGGTGCGATTATGATTTGCGTGCTGGATTGCAGGATGTCAAGATTATGGCAATCCATATATGACAGCAAGGCCCTTAGGGCATCGGCAGGTGGCATCGCCGGCGTCGTGTCGCAGTATGGCATCCACTGGGCCACATGCAGTTCCCCGGCATCTCCTGTAGCCTTTCCCGTGTCTGTCAGGGTCTTTGCGGTTATGCCCATGTAATAGAGGCTTTCCAGTGTCCGTACGCTGGTCGTGCCTACGGCAATTGCCTTGGCGCCGTGTCTTGCGAGTTTCTCGATGGAATCGCGGTGTACGGCAATATGTTCGCTATGCATGTTGTGGTCGCCAATCTCTTCGGTCTTGACAGGTTTGAATGTGCCTGCTCCTACGTGCAAGGTGACTTCTTCGCACTCTATGCCTCGCTCGCCCAAAGCCTGCAGCACCTCTGGGGTGAAGTGAAGCCCTGCGGTCGGAGCGGCTACGCTGCCGTCTATCTTGCTGTATACGGTCTGGTATGTGCTGAGATCGCTTTTTTCCGTCTTGCGATTGAGATATGGCGGTATTGGCAGTTCTCCTGTTTTCTCTATTATCTCGCTCCATGTATATTGCGAGTCCCAGGTGAACTCTATAATCTGGCTTGTGCCTTTCGAGCCGGTGCGTTCGGCCGAAAGTGTCGTCTGGTGCCCCCCTGTGTCTATCGTCAGGTTCAGTTTGCCCTGCTTCCATTTCTTGCTGTTGCCGACCAGGCAATACCATTGGCACTTGCCGTGGGTTGAGAAATTTTCCTGATATTCAGCCGGCATTGCAGGCTCAAGCAGGAATATTTCAATCAGTGCGCCTGGCTGGTTGCCGCTTTGTGTCGTGGATTCTTTCCTGAAATGCAGTCTTGCCCGTATGACTTTTGTGTTGTTGAAGACCATCAGGGCACCTTTGGGCAGATACCCGGGAATGTTGCGGAATATATCTTGCTGAATCTGGCCGTGATTGTACACGAGCAACTTGCTGCAGTCGCGTCTTGGCAAAGGGTATTTTGCTATCCTGTCGTCTGGCAGATGGTAGTTGTAGTCCTTGATATGTATATGTTTTGGCTCCATATCCTAAATATTTTGTGCGCAAAGTTACTATTTTTTCAGCCTTTTTATTAATTTTGGTGCGGGAATTTAATCTAAAAGACCGTAATAATATGAAGAAAACACTATCTGTTCTGTTTGTGGCTTTTGTAGCGACAGCTGGTGTGTCAGCCCAGAATGTCACCGAAGCCGGGCGTGTGGACAAGGTGCCTGTGGATCGCAGGGCCTATCCGGATTATGTCGATCCACGTGAGGCATGGGAGCCAGAGCCCAGTCTTCTCAGGTTTGGGCAGATGTCAGGCGGCAGCAGTCGTGCGAAGGCTATGCGCAAGGTCGTCGCAGACGAGTTGCCCGACCATTGGAACAATGCAGACTTCAAGCATTTCCCTCCTGTATTCAACCAGAGTGGCGG
>DFKL01000068.1:1958-9978 GCA_002373535.1 Prevotellaceae bacterium UBA3646
TCCTGCGGATCCGCGAGCCGTATAGGCTATATGTTCACCCATGAACTCAACTCGTTCCGCGACGCAGATGGATCTGATTGGAAAAATCGCTATCCTACGCATTTCGTATGGCTGTTGACAAATGGCAACAGCGGCAAGGACCAGTTCGTGCAGTTCGTAGGCGTGCCGAGTGCCCAGACCTATGGCGGTATTACTACGAGCAGCATCTACGGCAGCAATGCAGATACCGAGGACGACAACTTCGGCTGGATGCAGGGCTACGACAAGTGGTACGAGGGATTCTTCAACCGTATGCTGAAGCCTACGTCCAATCCTTATAACGTCGGTACCGAGGAAGGACGCCTTGCAACCAAGGCATGGCTGTATAACCATGCCGGCGACAATGACTTTCACAGCGGTGGCCTTGTCGGTCTCGGCGTCGCCAGCGGCGGTGATTGGAGGAGCATTCCCAGGACTACGGCCAACAATGCAGCCGGTGTAGGCGGCAAGTATTATGTCCATTCATGGGGCACCAGTGTGGACCATGCAGTGACCATGGTAGGTTGGGATGACCGTATAGAGTTCGACCTGGATGGCAACGGGATTGCCGGCGAGAAGGACAAGGACGAGGTAGGCGCCTGGATTATCGTCAACTCATGGGGCGGCTGGTGCAACGACGGCTTTATATACTGTCCTTATGCAAATGCCGGCCCCGTCGGGTCTAAATACGGAGGCAATTTTGGCGGTTACTGGACTGGCGAGTTGTATAAGGTCCGCAAGAACTACCGACCTTTGCGTACCATCAAGCTGAAGATGCAGTATAGCCGCCGCAGTGAATTGAAACTTCAGTGCGGTATCAGCGCAGATACGGATGCATCAAAGCCTGATAACATAATAGACATGTACCATTTCCAGTATTCCGGCGATGGCAAGAACGGTAACACGAATCCTGCTCCCGAGGTTCCCATGCTTGGTAAATGGAGTGACGGAACCCTCCACACCGAGGCAATGGAGTTTGGCTACGACCTTACCGACCTGACGGCCGGCCATGACCGTAACAAGCCTTTGAAATACTTCTTTATCGTGAATACGAGGGACTGGGCAGCCGGCGAAGGCAAGATACTCGGAGCCAGCATGATAGATTACGAACATGATGCGGAAGGAATAGAGACCCCGTTTGATTTCGGGGAGAATGCCGAGATAGAGATCCAGAATGCAGGCAAGCAGACAATCATCTCCGTAGTCGTACCGGGAGCCGGATACTACGCCCCCAACTCGCTGTCAATCAATGACGGCCGTCTCATTTGGATGGCACCGGACCTGAGCAGTCATACCGTGGTCAAGTACAATGTCTACTACGACCAGTATAAGATTGCCGAGACCAAGGAACGCTACTATGATTACGACCAGACTACCGGTGACGCGGTCTATAGCGTGACTGCCGTGTATGAGGACGGTACGGAATCTGCAAAGGTCAGCGTCTCTACCCCAGTCGAGTCCCAGGGCGAAGACAACCGTGTCATCACCCTGAATGGCGGAGGTTTCACCATACCGGAAGTCTTTGACGCCAAGTATACCAATTGTACGATTGAGTTTCTGATAAAGCCAGCGGCGTTCTCCAACTGGAATTGTGCCGCCGGTCCGGGATGGGGCAGCTGGTATCAGCACTTTGACGCAAACGGCTATTACTATTGCGGATGGAACACAGGCAACGACCGTATAAAGAGTTCCTCTGTTCTGGCCACGAACTCATGGCAGCACATCGGCATCGTCGTCAAGGCAAACCAGCTGACATTGTTCAAGAACGGTTCGTCCGTAGGTATGATCAAGTCCACCTCCAATTCCGGAGTAGGAGGTTTTGGCGACTTCACCTTCACCAACGGGACTAATGGTCAGTATGCCAAGTATGACGAGATCCGTATATGGAGTGTCAACCGTACGGCCACAGAGCTGAAAGGCGGAAACAACGGCAAGGTCGAATATACGGGCAGTATGTTGCCAAAGGAACTGCTTGCCTATTATAAAGGCGATACTTTTGTAGGCGAAGACGGCAGCACATACCTACGTGACTGCGTGGGCGGACATCACGCACGCCTGCTCGACAGCAATTTCGAGGAAGAGATAGACAACTCCCTGGCACTCAAGACACCTGTGGCAAAGGGAACCCTGAGCGTCAACAAGCCGGGTACGGTATATGTGAACACACCAGTTACCCTGACGGCAAAGCGCAGCTATGCAGTCAAGAGCATATCGTGGACAATCCCCGAGTTGGGTATCCAGGACGTCGCTACGGCCGAACCTGTCGTTACGTTTACCAAGGAAGGAACTTTCGACGTCACTGTCAACGGAGTGGACTATGCAGGCAATTCTCTGACTGCTACATTGCAGGTTACGGTGGTCAAGAACGAGGCACCCATAGACGCCAGGTTTGTTCCGACCAAGACAGTCGTAAATGCAGGAGACCGCGTCAGCTTCAATCCGGTATCCGTCCAGTCTGGCTGTGCTTACAAGTGGCATTTCCAGGGAGCCGAGGTCGAGGATGTCAATAGCGTGAGTGCCGCAGCCACATACAAGACGGCAGGTGTCAATACGGCAACTCTTACCGTAACTGCGCCAGACGGCCGTACAGCAAGCGAGAGCGTTGATATTAAGGTGCGCAGGGTAGCCCCCGTGGCAGACTTTGAGGTCGACAACACCATCCTCCTCAAGGGAGAAGGCGTGACGATGACAAGTACCAGCAAGTACGAGCCGAACGGATTCGAGTGGATACTGGCCAACAGTTCCGGTACGACAGTCATCAAGGGTGCAGGTCCGCAGTATACATACACTCCTGACCAGCCCGGCCGCTACACAGTCACTCTGAATGCAGCCAACGACATAGGGCATAACAGTGCGACAAAGGAAAATATCTTTGTCGTTGCCAACGATGACAGCAAGAATGGACTGTTCTTCGGCGACAGTTACAAGACGGCCCGTGCAGACTTCAAGACACAACCGGTTGCAGCTTCCACTACAGGTGTTGCATATACTGTCGATTTCTGGGCCAATATCGGCAAGCTGCAGAGCAACTGTCTGGCAATAGGCCAGAGCGGCAGCTGGGAGATGTCTGCAGACGAAAACGGCAGCATGTATTTGGAGGCAGGCGGAACTACGGCCCAGTCCAATGCCGGGTATATAATCCCAGGCGAATGGCACAATTACTGTATCAAGCATACCTCTTCCGGTTCCGTGTCCTTCTGGCGCGATGGCGTACAATACGGTACGATTATGATGAGCCAGTACAAGGGAATGCCTGAATGCACGCGATTCTCTGTCGGAACAATGGTCAAGGAGAACGATGCAAGTGTAGGCAACCCGTTCATAGGCAGTATTGACGAACTGCGTATATGGGGCACGGCATTGTCGCCAGCGAATATGAGGAATGTGATAAACCGTCACTTGGACGATGCAGAGGAACTCGCAGCCAGTACGACCTATAAGCTGCTGGCATATTACGACTTCAACCAGAATGGCGGTGCCACGATACCCGATCGTACAGGCAATGGTAATGACCTTACACGCTACAACTTCGGTCCCGAGGGTGACGCCTGGGGAAAGAGCAGGGGAGTCTTTACGTTGGATTTCAATACACCCGTATCCACGGATGTGTCGACAAAGATGTCCAACTACAAGCGCTCGTTCAGCAGGAGTACGGTGATCGTCAACAACTCAGTAGCTAACCGCTTCTATCAGATTAACGGCTGGACATTGGAGAATACGACGGTTGCAGATGGCGTGACGACAGGTGTTCACGTTGACGTGATGAAGAATAACGACTTTACCTGTACGACAGGATGGGACGGATTCGGAGACTTGACCAACCACAAGGCCTATCAGACCGTAAGGCTGGATCCCGGCTTCTACACCCTGACCGTGACATTCGGCCAGCATGGCGCGGCAGGCGAAAGCTATCTGGTAGCAGCAGACGGAGAATTGGGCCTGCCTGACGAGGACCGGCTGAGTGACGCTCTCGGCTACAATGCCCTGACTGGTGATGCCGGCAGCACATGCTCAATGCAGTTCCTCGTCGATGAAACAAGGACCATATCACTCGGCGTCCTTGTCGGGAGTATGTCAGGCAGGAGTATCTTTACCATACAGAAGTTCCAGCTCAAGAAATCACCTGTCGAGGTTATTACCGGTGTCAGCGACATAGAGACCGGTGAGTATCGTGACAGCGACAGAGGCTTCTACGACATCCAGGGCCGCAGGCTACGTCAGATAACAGCCCCAGGCCTGTACATAGTGGACGGCAAGAAAGTAATGATACGATAACACAGGTACTGAAAAAGACCAGGGAGGGAACTCGCCAAAAGAGATCCCTCCCTGATCTTTTTATATATATAATGTGACAGCCTACAGGACGATTTCCACAGGGCAGTGGTCGCTGCCCGTTATCTCCTGATGGATGGACGCAGATTTGATTCTTGGAACCAGCCGGTTGCTGACAATGAAGTAGTCAATGCGCCAACCTATATTCTTGCTGCGTGCATTCATGCGATAGCTCCACCATGAATATTGGTCCTTTGCATCCGGATGAAAATGGCGGAAAGTGTCTGTAAACCCGTTCTCCAGCAATAGCGTCATTTTATTACGTTCCGCATCGGTGAAGCCGGCATTCATGTGGTTCGTCTTCGGGTTCTTCAAGTCGATTTCTTCATGAGCTACATTCAGGTCGCCACAATAGATGACAGGCTTTTTCTTGTCCAGGCATGTCAGATACTCCCGTATGGCATCTTCCCATTGCATACGGTATGGCAGGCGCTTTGGCAACAGCCCCTTTTCTTCGGCGCTCTGGCTGTTGGGCGTATAGCAGCACACAAGGTAGAAGTCTTCCATTTCAAGGGTGACGATACGCCCCTCCTTGTCATGCTCCTCGATTCCTATGCCGCACGTTACGCAGAGTGGCGTGTGCCTCGTGAATACGGCCGTGCCGCTATAACCCTTCTTGTCGGCATAGTTCCAGTAACTCTGGTATCCGGGGAATTCCAGGTTGATTTGTCCTTCCTGCAGCTTGGTTTCCTGTATGCAAAAGAAATCAGCATCGAGAAGGTTGAATGTTTCCGTAAAATTCTTGCTTACAACGGCCCTTAGGCCATTTACGTTCCACGAGATTAGTTTCATAGCTTGTATCTTGCTGTTGATAGGACGAACCCCTCTTCCGGGTATTCAGTCGTCGTAATTTCGATATCGCAGGTATTTTCAGGCAGCAGTATGTCTTTTATGTTGTCACGTATGCCAGTGCCTTGTAGTTTGAATACAGCCTCTTTCTGCGTCCACAGACGTGTAAAGGCCATGTCCGACGAGCCTGTCATGGATATCTCCACATCGTTCATGCAGTATGCGGCCAGGCCTTCCCTGTACCTGCCGAGGTCTTCCACATCAATGCCTACAGGCCTGTCGTCTACGGCACACGCTACGGCGCTGTGACAGTGTGAAATGTTGAAATGTATGTGCGGGAATTCCTTTAGCGAAGGCTTCCCGTGTTCATTTTCCACGAATGTCGGCATCGAAGCAATACCATATTCTCTATGCAAGGCATCCAGGAGCAGCAAGTATGATAATGTACATTCAGCCTGACCACCGAAATGCCTGTATCGCAACGCCTTCTCCCTGCGCCACTGTGGCAGTTTCAGCAAATCGCGCTTCAGGTCAGCCTCAGTGTACGTCTTTAGTGAGAGATTGAGACACAGCATTCTGTTCGGATTTGCGGAATTGAATATTCAGGAATTTCTTTATGTTGGTCCTTGGCACCTCGCGGTTTACCGTACCCTTGATGTGGTCGATTTCCCACCACAGCATGCCTGATGCGAAGCAAAAGGATACGGTGTCAGCCATGGGAATACTCATCCACACACCGCGCTCGCCATAGAACAGCGGCATTATAACGAGAAACGGAATCAGGAACAACAGCTGCCTGCTGACACTGAGGAATATACTCTTGCCGGCATGGCCTATGCTCTGGAAGAAGTTGCTGATTACCATTTGACAGCCTACTATTGGAAACACGCTTACGCAAATCCGGAATCCCCTGCTGCTTATGTCAATGAATTCCATGGCCTCAGGCTCCGATTTGTTTATGAACAGGCCTACGATAGGTTCAGGACAGAATACCCCTATGCAGAATCCGATAGATGTTATGGTCGTTGCTGCACAAATCGTATATTTCAAGGTCCTCCATACGCGGTCGTTCTGACGTGCCCCCCAGTTGTATCCTACAATAGGCTGCATACCTTGGTTAAGCCCCATTACGACCATGAGGAAGAGGAATACGATGCCGTTCACTATGCCGTATGCACCTTTTGCAAGCCCCCCGCCATATCTGGCCATCTGGTTGTTGATTAGCCCCACCACAAGGCATGCACACACATTCATCAGGAAAGGCGACAGCCCGATGGTCAAAGTCTGGCGTACGATTTTTGCATCCAGACGATATATGCCGCTCTGTAGATGCACGACATCGTTTTTTCTGCTGAATAGTCTCAGTTCGACAGCCAGGGATATAGCCTGCGACAAAATCGTGGCAATGGCAGCACCGCGTATCCCCAGCTGGAAAGTCCAGATAAAGACAGGATCCAGTATCGTGTTCAAGACCACCGTAAGCAACGTACACCGCATGGCCATGCGTGGATGCCCGGCGGCGCGCAGGACCGCATTCAGTCCGAAATAGCTGTGACTTACCACGTTGCCGATAAGGATGATTTCCATATAGTCACGGGCATACGAGATATCTTCCTGGCTGGCTCCGAACAGGAACAGCATAGGATCCATTATACACCAGCATGCCAGCGTAAATGCTATTCCGAGAATAATGTTCAGCGTTATGGTATTCCCCAACACCCTGTTAGCCGTTGCATAGTCCTTCTGTCCGAGCCTGACGCTTATCAGGGTGCTGGCCCCCACGCCCACCATTGCGCCGATGGCTACGCTGAGGTTCATGAAGGGGAATGTCGTCGTCAGTCCCTGTATGGCCAGGACGCCGACTCCATGGCCTATGAAAAAGCGGTCTACCAGGTTATACAGCGAACTTGCCGTCATCGCGATAATGGCAGGCAAGGCATAGCTTGACAATAGACGTCCTATAGGCTTTTGGCCAAGTTCGGTAGGTGCTTTCTGACGCATGCAGGGTAAAAATGACGGACAAAAATAAAGAAATTTGCCGAGAAGATAAATCCACGGCGGGAAATATATGCGCGCGAGCCAATAAATCATCAAAAATATTATGCCATCCCGATAGATTTTGGTATCTTTGCCTGATGAAATGACAAAAAATAACATAAATCAACAAACAAGATGAGCACACAAGCTGAAAAGGTTCAGGAGTTGATAGAACTCCGCACCAAGGCCCGTCTGGGCGGTGGTGAGAAAGCTATCGCCAAGCAGCATGAGAAAGGCAAGTACACTGCCCGCGAGCGAATTGCCATGCTGTTGGACGAGGGAAGTTTCGAGGAAATGGATATGTTCGTCCAGCACCGTTGTACCAACTTCGGTATGGAGAAGAAGCACTATCTTGGCGACGGCGTCGTTACCGGTAGCGGAACGATAGACGGTCGTCTTGTGTATGTCTTTGCACAGGACTTCACCGTCAGTGCCGGTTCCCTGAGCGAAATGCTGGCAAGCAAGATCTGCAAGATAATGGATATCGCCATGAAGGTCGGCGCCCCCGTTATAGGCCTGAACGATTCCGGCGGTGCACGTCTTCAGGAAGGCATTAATGCATTGGCAGGCTATAGCGAGATATTCCAGCGCAACATCATGGCCAGCGGCGTGATTCCCCAGATTAGCGCCATCATGGGCCCGTGTGCCGGCGGAGCTGTATACAGTCCGGCATTGACAGACTTCACGCTCATGGTGGAAAATACCAGCTATATGTTCCTTACGGGCCCAGGTCCGGTCAAGGCCGTCCTGGGCGAAGTCGTTACACAGGAGCAGCTTGGCGGAGCCAGCGTTCACTCCACCAAGAGCGGCGTCACACATTTCACCGCCAAGACCGAGGAGGAGG
>DFKL01000034.1:0-503 GCA_002373535.1 Prevotellaceae bacterium UBA3646
CGTCGTGCTGATGGCCATGCTGGCCTTGAATGTCAGCAACGACGTACTCAAGGGATTTACTCTTGTGGCAGAAAAGCTTGAGCTCTCCACCAGGAACTCGGCCGATATCAACGGTGAGATCTACAGGAACTTTGCCGAGCAGTACAAGACCAATCCCACCAAGGTAAGGGAGTGGTACGAAAAGGCTCAGAAAGTTCGTGTGATGAGTGACTCTCTCTACAATCTGGCAGAGGAACTCAAGCTGGCTATAGTCCGCAAGGCAGATGGCCATCGGGGGGATGTCCACAATATCAGGAACGGCGAGGATCTTGAGGCGGCCTCACAGGTCATGCTCTCTCCGCTGGATCCGCGTGGCAAGGAGTTGTATGCGGCAATCACAGTCTATCGTGGCCGTATCACCAAGATGATCAGTGATCCCAAGATGCGCCGTCTCATCGAGACCAGCCTTGGAACCGATGTTCCCGAGAGTGCCCGTGCAATGGGCAAGAACTGGCAGGAGTATA
>DFKL01000034.1:615-11270 GCA_002373535.1 Prevotellaceae bacterium UBA3646
AGAACGACGTGCGTTATGCCGAGGGCGAGGTCTTGCACGAGTTGATTGGAAATATCGACATGAAGGATATCCGCGTCAATCAGCTTAATGCCTACGTTATCCCCAATAGCCGCGTGATTGTGCAGGGAGGACGCTACGAGGCCCAGATAATCATGGCGGCAGTGGATACTACCAGCACTCCGACAATCTATGTCGGCGGACGGGAGATTCGAAACTCCAAGGGAATCTACGAGACGGTATGCAGTAGTACCGGCGAATTTACGATCAGCGGTTTCATCGAGATGCTCAATGGTGAGGGACATAAGATTCGCCGTGAGTTCAAGGACAAGTATACGGTAATTCCGCCTGCGGCGACACTCAGCGCCGATCTGATGAACGTATTGTATGCCGGGTATGACAATCCAGTCAGTGTCAGTGTTCCCGGCGTGCCCACAAACAGGATTTCGGTTTCTATGACCGGAGGCTCGCTGGTACAGAAGGGTGACGGGCATTATATAGCACGCCCGACCAATGTAGGCGGTGATGCAGTATTTACGGTTACGGCCAATCATGACGGACGTACCCAGGAGATGGGCAAGTTCACGTATCGTGTGCGTAAGTTGCCTGATCCTACTGCGTTTATTCCTGTTGGCGACAGTCATTTTATGGGAGGTAAGATGACTAAGGGTGCACTTATGGCTGCAAGTGGCCTCGGCGCTGCCATAGACGACGGGTTGCTCAATATTCCGTTCCAGGTATTGGGATTTGAGACGGTTTTCTTCGATAATCTGGGAAATGCCGTCCCCGAGGTTAGCACCGGTAGTGCCTTTACCGACAGGCAGAAGAATCTTATGCGTGGTCTCTCACGCGGCAAGCGCTTTTTTATCACAAAGATACGCGCACAGGGACCGGACGGGGTCCAGCGTACGCTTAATGGAGCGGTCGAGGTTATTGTAAATTAATGATTATGAAAAAGATATTCCTATTTTTAGCAGTAATCGCGTGTGTTGGCCTTGTTCAGGCACAGCCGCAGAAGCGTCGGGTGACCAACAGCAAAGCTGCTGCACAGAAGAAACAGGCACAGGTTACCGACCGTGCTTCCCTGCAGTTCCCTACCAAGGATGCTATGCCCGAGGATGTTGTGTGGAAACGCGACGTGTACAGGTCTCTTGACTTGACGCAGGATGCCAATGCTCCCCTGTATTATCCTGTAGAGCCCATGGGGCGTCAGGTAAATCTGTTTACATATCTGTTCCGCCTGATACTCACAGGAAGGGTCAGTGCATATATGTACAAGTTGGACGGACTGGAGGATTTTGAGGCTAAGAACAAGCTCAAGGTCGAGGATATGCTGACCCGTTACAGTATATATTACGAGGAACCGGCTGAGGGCAAGTATCAGGTGGATGACAGTGATATTCCCAGTTCCGAGGTTACACGCTACTATATCAAGGAAAGTGTCTATCTTGACCAGCGTACAGGTACTTTTCAGACCAAGGTCATTGCTCTCTGTCCTGTCCTGATGCGTGGAGCGGACGAGTGGGGGGGAGACAATACCCCATACCCTATGTTCTGGGTCAATTATGACGAGGTTGCACCCTGGCTGGCCAGGCTGCCGATGATGTCCAGCAACCTTAATAATGTAATGAATATGACTGCCGACGATTATTTCACGACGACACGTTACAAAGGGCGGATTTACAAGACGAACAATATGCAGGGTCGTGCCTTGGCACAATATTGCAAGACCGATTCTGCCATGGCCAGGGAGCAGGACAAGATAGAGAAGCAGATAGTAGATTTCGAGGACAAGGTATGGGGCCACATGAGTCACGAGGACAGTATCAAGGCAGCACGGGCAGACAGCATCAAGGCTGCACAGGGTAAGGTCAGGAAGTCTCGTGGCATTTTCGGATCACGTCGCAGCAGCGGAACTTCTGCTTCGCGTAGTTCATACAAGGGTGGTTCGTCAAAGTCAAAGAGTGGCGGTGGAGGAAACAGTGCCCCGAGGATTTCTGTCAGGAGACAGAGAAGATGATAATGTAGCTCGTTGGATGTTTGTCGAATGTTTGCTGCCCTTGCCTTTGCAAGGCACGTTCACATATCACGTACCAGCCCGCCTGACAGACAATGTTCAGGTGGGTTGCCGCGTGTATGTGCCTTTCGGAAAGAGCAGACAATATGCAGCCTTGGTGGTTGGATTCACTCCTCAGCCGTCAGCTCCTGATATATCGCATGCTGACGGAGCGGCCGGACATGTCGGGATAAAGGATATCATCTCTGTACTTGATTCTCGTCCGATGCTGCTGCCACAGCAGCTGCAGCTTTGGCGTTGGGTGGCAGATTATTACATGTGCACATTGGGCGAGGTGTACAAGGCCGCCATTCCGTCGGGATTGAAGGAAAAGGATGGCATAGTGCGCTATCGGCCCAGGACGGTTGCCTGTATCAGGTTGGCAAATGGCTATTTTGACCCTCTCAGGCTTAATGCGGCTATCGGTTCCCTTCATGTGGCTCCGAGACAGCAGCAGGTCATGATGTGCTATGTTGAGCTGGCAGGCGTCAATGAAGCACTCGTAGCAGGCGATCCGGCACTTATGAAGGAGATTACCCGTGAGGAACTTATGAAGGCTGCGGGTTGCTCGTCAGCCGTCCTGAAGGCCGTGACAGACCGTGGCATCCTGGAACAGTATGAGGTACAGGTCAGCAGGATTGCATCATCTTGTGCCAGTCCTGCTGCCGATTCAGGACACCCCGTACTGCCAGTTTTGAGCAGCGCACAGGAAGATGCCTGTTCTTCTGTCGTCCGTAGCTGGCAGGACAGGGAGGTTTGCCTGTTGCATGGCGTGACCTCCAGTGGAAAGACGGAAATTTACATTCATCTTATACAAAAGGCTTTGGAGCACGGCAGGCAGGTCTTGTTCCTGTTACCGGAGATTGTGCTTACCAGCCAGCTTACACAGCGCTTGCGTCGTGTGTTTGGCGAGCGGTTGGGTGTATACCATAGCAGATACACCGATGCCGAGCGCGTAGAAGTCTATCAGAAGCAGGTCGGGAGTCATCCGTATGATATTATTGTCGGGGTGCGCAGTAGCGTTTTGCTGCCGTTCCAGCGACTGGGGCTGGTCATTGTTGACGAGGAACATGAGAACAGTTTCAAGCAGACAGAGCCTGCACCGCGTTATCATGCACGCAATGTTGCGCTGGTTATGGCACGCATGGCTGGTGCCAAGACTCTGTTGGGAACTGCGACTCCGTCGTTGGAGAGCTATTACAATGCCAAGTGCGGCAAATATGGTCTTGTGCAACTGTTTACACGTTATTCAGACGCAGCACTTCCTGAGATAAAGCTTGTTGACATCAGTGACCAGAAGCGAAGGAAGCTTATGCGCGGCCCGTTCAGCACACTGTTGTTGGACGAGATGCGCGAACGTCTGGTACGGGGTGAGCAGGTCATCCTGTTCCAGAACCGTCGGGGGTTCGCTCCTATGGTTGAGTGCCAGGCATGTGGCTGGGTACCGCAGTGTCCGCATTGTGATGTCAGCCTTACCCTGCACAAGCGGTTAAATCGCCTTGTCTGCCACTATTGCGGTTATTCGCAGTTGATTCCGACACGCTGCCCGCAGTGTGAAGGCGACGGCGTCAGCAGTCGTGGCTTTGGTACGGAGCGTATCGAGGAGATGTTACATAAGGCTTTCCCGGAGGCACGTATTGCCCGTATGGATCTGGATACTACTCGTAGCCGTAAGGCTTACGAGGCTATCATAGACACTTTCCAGCGTGGAGAGACTGACATCCTTGTCGGCACCCAGATGGTAACCAAGGGGCTGGACTTCCGTAATGTGACTCTGGTTGGCATCCTCAATGCCGGAACTATGCTTAACCAGCCGGATTTCCGCAGTTACGAGCATGCATTCCAGATGATGACCCAGGTAAGCGGTCGTGCTGGCAGGAATATCAGGCAGCACGGGACAGGAACCGTCATCCTCCAATGCCATGACGTCAAGAATCCGATAGTGCAGCAGGTAGTTAACAATGACTACGAGGGAATGTATACAGATCAGATGGAGGAGCGTAGGATGTTCAACTATCCGCCGTTGTGCAGGTTGATATATGTATACATGAAGCACCGTGACGAGCGTGTACTTGACCATCTTGCCACAGAGATGGGGCAGTTGTTGCGCAGGGTGTTTGCCACGCGAGTGATGGGACCTGACGTCCCGTCGGTTGCACGTGTGCAGACGATGTTCATACGCAAGGTGCTGCTCAAGATGGAACCGTCGGCAAATGTCGCCGATGTCCGCAAGCGTTTGTTGCAGGTTCAGCAATATCTGCTTTCACGTCCCGAATACAAGTCGGCCGTTGTATATTTTGACGTGGACTGATTATCCCAGCGTCTGGATGGCAAAGCGCATGCGTCCTATGGTTTCTTCCTTGCCAAGGAATGCAGCCAGTTCATACATGTCTGGTCCCTGACCTTCTCCTACGAGGCATACACGCCATGCGTTCCACGGTTTCATGCCAGTCTCTTCGACCCATGGATCTATCTCTGATTTAATACCTGTCGCACTGAAGTCCTTCACCTTGTCCAGACGCATGGCAAGGGCAGACATATCCGAAGCAGAAGTGTCTTTCCAGTTTTTCTTTATGAATTTGTCTTCGCGGTCAAATTGTGCAGGTGCTACAAAGAAGAATCGTGTCAGTGGCCACATGTCGTCGATAAAGCTGATGTTGCGTTTCTTCTTGTTGCCCTGTGCATCGACATATTCTACGACTTTTAGCTTCATCATGCGTACGACTTCGGTCAGTTTCTCGGGAGAAGACTGTATGCCGTGTTTCTTCAGGAGTGATGTGAAGTCAGGAACCCATTCGCTGTCGCTGCGGGATATCATATACTTGTGGTTGAACCAGGCAGCCTTGACATAGTCGAACTTGGCACCGTTCTTGCTGCACTTGCCTATGTCGAACAGTCGTACCATATCCTCAAGGGACATGATTTCAGACTGTCCTTCGCCTGGATTCCATCCCAACAGTGCCAGAAAATTGCATACGGCTCCTGGTAGGTATCCCTTTTCACGGAATCCGCTGCTGACTTCACCGCTTTTGGGATCGTGCCATTCCAACGGAAATACAGGGAATCCCAGCTTGTCACCGTCGCGTTTGCTGAGTTTGCCGTTACCTACGGGTTTGAGCAGAAGCGGCAGGTGTGCAAACCGGGGCATTGTGTCTGCCCAGCCAAAGGCACGGTACAGGAGTACATGCAGCGGTGCGCTTGGGAGCCACTCCTCTCCGCGTATTACGTGGGTCACCTCCATGAGGTGGTCGTCAACTATGTTGGCCAGGTGGTATGTCGGCAGGTCATCGGCGCTCTTGTACAGCACCTTGTCGTCTATTATGCTGCTGTTGATGCATACATCGCCTCGTATCATGTCGTCTACGTGAACGTCTTCTCCCGGCTCGACGAGGAAGCGTACTACGTATGGCGTGCCATTGTCAACCATGGCATTGACCTCTTCCTTGCTCATGGTCAGGGAGTTTCGCATCATGCCGCGGGTATGGGCATCATACTGGAAATTCTCTGTTTCAGCACGTTTGGCTTCCAATTCTTCTGGAGTGTCAAAAGCAATGTATGCCTTGCCGTTGTCAAGCAGCTGTCTCACGTATTTGCGATAGATGTCGCGCCGTTCGCTCTGGCGGTAAGGACCATGATTTCCTCCGAAGCTGACACCTTCGTCAAATTTGATGCCAAGCCACTTGAATGATTCGATGATATAGTCTTCAGCCCCGGGTACAAAGCGTGTGCTGTCCGTATCTTCTATGCGGAATATCAGGTCGCCTCCGTTTTGACGGGCAAACAGGTAATTGTACAGTGCAGTGCGTACACCGCCAATATGTAGAGGGCCCGTAGGACTGGGCGCAAAACGGACTCTGACTTTTCTTTCGGACATTCTTTTTATCTATTTTAGTTGTTATTGGGCACAAAATTACAATATTTTTTCCTATTACTCATCTTTTTTTATTAATTTCGCAAGACATGAGAGATTAAGGATTAAATCAACGTAGGTTCTAAGAAATAAGACAGATGAGTCGTTATAACCATAGACATAGCTGGTCAGTAAGGGATTATATTACACGCGTTTTGTTTATCGTAGGCACAGTCGCCATACTGGTCGGGCTTATGCCACGTGACGTGATGCGCACCTATCACTACAATATAGGTGAACCTTGGGATTATGCCAGTCTTATTGCAGAGGACAGCTTTCCTGTACTAAAGAGCGAGGAGACCCTGCAGAGGGAAAATGACAGCATTGTGCGTTATTTTGAACCGTATTACAACGTGCGTTCCAACGTTTCTGACAGTATTCTGAAACTATGGGACAGTACGTTTGACAAGGATTTGGCAAAGCATGTTCCCCCGTATTTCAAGCCTTTTTTTGCCGGGCGTCTTAGAGAGGTTTATGGCCAGGGAATCATCTCTGCCGACCATATGCGTAGTCTGAAGGAACGCAAGATTACTCTTGTCCATCTCATCGATGGTAACGTGTCAAGTGAATATTCAGTAGATGAATTGTATACTCCGATGACCGCCTACAGGGCGTTGACACAGGACATAGACTCGGTACGCTTCGCCGTCAGTGACGTGCGTCAGTGTAATCTTAACCGTTTTCTTACCAGCAACCTTGCCTATGACGAACCGAAGAGCCTTCAGCAGCAGCAGGAGATGAGACGGATGATTACACCCTATCTTGGCGCTGTGCTCTCCGGACAGAAGATAGTGGATCGTGGACAGATTGTTGATGAGTACACCTATGCCGTGCTGCAAAGTATGGAACAATACGAGAGCAAACGTCAGAAATCCTTTGACGAAGTCCTGCTGACAACCGTCGGACAGACAGTGATGGTGACTTTGATAATCACAATACTGCTGGTCTATTTCATGCAGTTCCGTAGTGATTATTTGGAGGACAGGCGCTATATGTCACTTATCCTGACATTCTTTCTGCTATTCCCGCTCCTTACATTTGCGCTGAAGCATAGTACTACGGTCAATGTTTATTTGTTGCCATTCTGTATAACACCCATATTCGTCCGTATATTCATGGATAGCCGTACGGCATTTATTACGCACGTTATGGTGATACTTGTCTCAGCCATGGCGGTAAGTCGTCCTGCAGAGTTCATAGTCGTGCAGATTGTCGCAGGCTTTACGGCAATTGCCAGCCTTCGCGAATTGACCCAGCGTGCGGAATTGTTCCGTACTATTTTGCTCGTTCTGATAGCATCGGTACTTGCGTATACCGGTATGGAGATTGTTATGGGAAGGTTTGTCTCGTTCGGTGAGATGGATTATTCTGATCTGGTATGCATTACGCTCAATGCCTTGCTGTTGATGATCTCGTACCTTTTGCTGGTACCTGTCGAGAAGTTGTTGGGATTTACCAGTGCTGTAACTTTGGTGGAGTTATGCAATGCCAACACTCCGCTGTTGCGTAAGATGAGTGAGGAGGCTCCTGGGACATTCCAGCACAGCATGCAGGTTGCCAACCTTTGTGTTGCCGTGGCAGAAAAGATAGGTGCCAAGATACTGCTGGTGCGTACCGGCGCCTTGTATCATGATATAGGCAAGATTCGCCATGCAGCATTCTATACTGAGAATCAGAATGGCATCAATCCGCACGACCGCCTGACCGACGAGCAGTCGGCTTCTATTATTATCAGTCATGTCCGTGAGGGATTGGCTTTGGCCGAGAAGAACAAGCTTCCGGAGGTTATCCGCAGTTTCATTGCCACACATCATGGTACCAGTATGGCCAGGTATTTCTATGTCCAGGCACAGAACAAGTGTCCTGACGAGGTTCTGGACACTGCTATGTTTACCTACCCTGGCCCAAATCCGCAGACCAAGGAGCAGGCTATACTTATGATGTGTGATGCTGTCGAGGCAGCCAGTCGTAGTATGAAGGAGATTAACGAGGAAAACATCTCCTCCTTGGTTGAGCGTATAGTTGACAGTCAGGTGTCAGGCGGTTTCTTCAGAGAATGTCCTGTCACGTTCTTGGACATAGCCGGTGCCAAGGAAGTCCTGAAGAGCAAGTTGCGCACAATTTATCACACCAGGATTCAATACCCCGAGTTGCAGGGAAATTCCATTTAGGATAGTTAGCCTCTGTATTCCTCGCTTGTCGTTATGTCTTGAGTGTTTGAAGGGTCTCTGTCGGCGCTGCGGTACCAGTCTGAATATTCTATATAATGACGTGCATATGTCTTGTTTAGTGAGGCGGCTTGTTCCGTATCCACTTTTTTTATGAATTTTGCAGGAACTCCACCCCACAGCTCACCGTCGCCGATTTTCGTGTTGCTCAGGACCAAGGCTCCTGCTGCAACAATAGCTCCGCGCCCGACTATGGCATGATCCAGGACGGTTGCTCCCATGCCGACCAAGGCACCGTCAAGCACTTCGCATCCGTGTAGGGTTACTGAATGTCCGATGGTGACGTCGTCACCCAGGATGCACGGAGCCTTGCCGTTGAGCGTGTGTATACAGCTGTTGTCCTGAATGTTTGTACGGTTTCCTATCCTGATGTAGTGTACGTCCCCGCGTATGACGGCATTGAACCATACGGTGCAGTCGTCTCCCATCTGTACGTCGCCGGCAATGACGGCTCCTTCGGCAAAATAGCAATGCTTGCCGAAATGTGGTGCAGGTATTCCTGCCAGTTTCTTTATAGTTGCCATATTTGTAAATTTTATGGCAAAGGTAGCGCTTTTTGTCTGAAAAGAAATATCTTTGTTATGCAAACATACTATAAAATGAGTATTAGTGAAAAAATACAGGCAGTTCGTCAGTGGATGAACGAAAACGAAGTCGGTGCCCTCATTGTGCCTACGGATGATCCTCATGGGAGTGAATATGTGGCAGGGCACTGGCAGTGTCGTCGTTGGCTCACCGGTTTTACCGGCAGTGCAGGTGATGCCGTCGTTACTATGGACGAGGCTCTTCTTTGGACGGATTCACGATATTGGCTTCAGGCGGAGGAACAGTTGGCTGGTACGGAATTCAGGTTGATGCGTGAAGGCTGTGACAAGGACATCTCAGAATGGTTGGAAGAACATGGCTTGGTAAATACGGAAGAAAATCCGGACTGTGTCGTCCGCAGTTACGAGAAGCCGTTCGACGTTATATGGAAGGACCGTCCTCCGCTTCCTTTGACAAAGGCTTGGATTCTGCCGGACGGACAGACAGGCGAGAGTGCCGGGTCAAAACTGAGGCGCATAGAGGACTGGCTGAGGATGACAGGAATAGATTCCCTGCTGATATCCGATTTGTCAGAAGTGGCATGGGTCTTGAATATACGTGGCGGCGATATTGAATACAACCCTGTCGTAATCAGTTTCTTACAGCTCCGGGCAGACGGTAGCCGTACTATGTATGTTCACGAGTCCCAGATCGCAGGTATCAAGGACTATCTTTTGTCATTAGGCATCACGTTTGCTCCTTACGAGCAGGGACTTTCCGTGTCGGAGGCACAGCGTGGAAAAGTATCGTCTCCTGTTACGGACTGGAAGTCGGTGAAGAATCCCGTCGAACAGGAAGGCTTCCGCAGTGCCCATATACGGGACGGTGTGGCAATGGTCCGTTTCCTGTCATGGCTAGATTGTGCAGGTGCTACGTCCGAACTCGGTGTTGAGGACAGACTGAAGTCTTTTCGTGCCGGACAGCCGGGATTTCTTGATTTGAGTTTTGGGACTATTGCAGGATATGGACCACATGGAGCAATAGTACATTACGAGGCATCCCCGGAGACGGATTCGGTAATAGAAGGGAATGGCCTGCTGTTGCTTGATTCGGGGGCTCATTACTGCTTCGTCGCTGACGATGGCTCCCCAGGTTTCTCCGGAACTACGGATATTACCCGTACAATTGCAATTGGCAAGCCAGCGGATTATGAGAGGTACATATACACTTTGGTGTTAAAGGGGCATCTGCAACTGCAGAATGCTGTCTTTCCACGCGGGACCACGGCATTGCAGTTAGATGTCCTGGCCCGCGCTTCGATGTGGAAGTCTGGCTACGACTATGGACATGGTACAGGTCATGGCGTAGGTCATGTGCTGGGAGTGCACGAGGGACCTGTGCAGATTCGTAAGAATCATCGGACGGATACCGTCAGGCCAGTTGTCGAAGGATGTGTTATTACGGATGAGCCGGGTATCTATGTTCCCGGGAAATTCGGAGTCAGGATAGAGAATGTGTTGTTGTGTGTCGCAGGTGACACTACAGGATTTGGTGATTTCCTGAAGTTCGAGCCCCTTACCATGTGTCCCTATGAGCGTAAACTGATAGACAAAGATATGCTTACGCCAGAGGAAGTGGATTGGATTGACTGCTATCATGGAAAGGTCAGGGATGTAATCCTGCCGTTACTCGATGAGGAAAAGGACCGAGACTGGTTGATACAGGCTACAGCCCGTCTTTAAAAAAATTATTAAGTGCAAATTTGATATTCAAAATATGGAAATAAGTGCCATGCAGTATTTTCTTTAATAAAAAAATCGTATATTTGTTCGGTAAATAATAGTTTTAATCAAAAATCAGGTAATATGAAATTCTTAACAGACGAAAAACTCGTTATCGTTGGTGCAGGTGGTATGATTGGATCTAATATGGTCCAAAG
>DFKL01000051.1:0-379 GCA_002373535.1 Prevotellaceae bacterium UBA3646
CATGCTCCCGACTGCCACTTTCACAGAGTGTATCAGCCATGGAGACGGTACAGAGTGCTGTCAATAACGGAAATAAGTAAAAACGGCTTTTCATGCCTTTATAGATTTTATTGAGTTATCTCTAATCCTTTTCGGGGTACTAAATTACAAAATACTTTTTACAACTCAAAGAATCAAAAGGAAAATGTGCATCCACATACTATGACGCAGACCACATCTTGCGACGTCAAAGTATTATGTCTGTCCTATCTTGTCGCTATTGGGCAGGGAGACAAGAAAGGCTCAATAGATTGAAAAGCCTGAAATATACTTGTAAAGTTTTTTCGAAAAGCGGTTGAAGTATTGACCGATATGCAATATATATGAGATGTATATGAGA
>DFKL01000051.1:512-10515 GCA_002373535.1 Prevotellaceae bacterium UBA3646
GATGTATATGAGATGTATATGAGATATATAGGAGATATGTAAAAGAAGGGTTATTAACTATCTGCATTTCAATGCATTATATATGCAAAAAAAATACCGCTTTTCTGACGTTTTGAGTAATATGGAGGAAAGATTTTTCACAAACAATTCAGCTTAAGACATAGGGATTGGAGCTTTTCTGGAATGCTTAGAGAAAAGACTAAAGGACTGTGGCGTACAGATAAGACAGGACGCCAGCAAGCTGCCGGCGTCCCGTCTGTCTCCTGAGTTGTTGGTATCTATATTACCTGACGAAGGTCTTCGTGCCTCGCTGTACTATGACACGACCTTGTGATGATGTTGTGAGGCGACGGCCTGAGAGGTCGTACATGAGCTGGGGCCCGACCGCCTCAGAGGGGTTCATACAGATGTCGTCTACTCCTGTCGGGTCGTCTACTTTGAATGACAGAGAAACGATGTCAGTGGAGGAGGCCAACTCTACCCACGCCTGGTTTGCACTGATTGCCGTACATGAATCTGCGGCCTTGTAGAAACCAGCTTCCGAACCCGAGGGTTTGTCAAGGGTGAAGGGTATCTTGCCGACATCGGATATGAGGGTACTTACATAAGTTCCATGCAACATAGAATTGGGTACACCGGACTTGGCATCTTCGCCTGCAGGCACTATTGACAGGTCATAGTCTCCAGCAGGAGCCTTGATGACAACGGGTGTGCCGGCCTTGAGCACGTCGTTGGAGTCTGCTATGCGTCTGACGGCAAGCATTCTTGCTTCGCCTGTGCCGCTGATGTCTGTCTCTGCTGCATCGTATGCTGCCATGTCCTTGGCAATGGCCGTGCTGAACGGCAGACATAGTGTCGCATATCCGGTATCTGACACCGTCAGTGGGTATGTCCCGGCCGTTGTCAGCCGGAATGTGGAGAGGCCCTGCTTGTTGGCGGCATCATTTCCAATGACCGTGTTATATGCATTAAGGTAAATGTTTCCAGTGCCGTTGCTGTGTATCTTGTATACTCCGTCTGTAGGGGTCTGCTCGATTACGAATGTTCCAGCCTCGGCTTTGTTGCCGGAAAACATCATGTGTTCCCAACCGCTGGCCGTAGTCTTCATATACATTCCCTGGGCACTGATTGTATAACCGCCTGGAACGGGCGAGAGGATGAAGTATTCGTCGGCCGCAGCATGGCCTGCCCCTTTGTCTATAACGAGCTTGTAGCCCTTGTTCCCGGCATTGTCCATGTCTTCGTTATAGCCGATGTACAGTGGTGAGGAGTAACCGTCGCCGCTGTGCGTAATCCTGTAGATTCCTGAGTATGTCTCGTCGATTTCCTCCAAATTCCTGTAGTAATAGGTCTTACTTCCGTCTGGAGATTCGTACGTCCCGATGTAGCGGGGCAGGATTTCGGCCAATATCCCGGCAGCTGTACCACTGGGCGTGGGAGAATAGCTGTAGCCTGTCTGGACGGACGTGAGCCTGTTAGTGCTTTTTTGGGTGTCCGACGTCGAATAGACATTGCGATGTGCCCAGTTCCATTCGAAATAGAACCAGTTCTTCTCATTGCCGCCCGGATGGGTGCAGCCGTTGTCGAAATAGTACTTCCATCGTGGATAGTATACGTCCCGCATCAGTCCTTGCCAGCTTCGGTATGAGTAGTCGCGGAGACAGGCCTGTCCGCCTGCAACCGACTGGCCATAGTCGCCCCATGTGGTCAATATAGTGCGGGCATTGGCTTCCTCGTACCAGTCAGGTGTGGCCGTAGTCGCTCCGATGACCTCAGCTGCTGCATCCCTGGCTTCCTGTGTCCATTTGCCTAAACGGAAACTGGTGTTCGTTCCCTTGAGGCGGTCTACATCCAGAATAAGTTGCAGGAATGTATCCTGGAGCATTGTGTACCGCCCGGTATTACCTGCATCCCTGGCTGTCTTTATGGACTTGAGCAGGTCGTAGGCATAGTCGGCAAGCACCTGGCTGCCGAATTCGACGAGGTCATAGTCGTAGTTGCTTCCCGAAAGGACGTCCTTCTGGCTCAGCAGATCATATACGGCGCCTATCAGCTGCTTGCGACGGGCCGGGGTGTTTACGCTGCTGGCCTTGCTGCTGTTGTAGGTTGAGCCCCAGGCACTGGCTGGATTGCATGCCAGATTGGGTATAGCCGCCCAAACGTCTTCGACAGGGCCTTGTATAGCATCGGCGCCATAGTTGAGTGCCGTCTGCTTGAGCGTAGACCATGCTGACTGTGCAACGGTATTGGCTTGTCCGTAACGGCTGGTTGAATAGGACTTGACCCACTCGTCAATATCCGGCTTGGAGGCATGCCAGGGTAATTCGAACAGCAAGTCGTATGTCACCGGTGTCTGCTCGATAGCCTCGGGAGCTGCACCTATGCCACGGATGGTTGCATATTTCTGCTTGTAGGTAAAGTAGTTGTCCGTCATGTTCTGCAGACGTCCCATAAGGCCGCTGCGTCCGCCAAAGTTGGGTATCGTACAATATATGGACTTTTGTGGAGAATATCCCTGAGACCATCTGTCAAATGCAGGAGAACCGTCGGAGAAGAGATCCAGCACGACAAGGCGTCCCTGGGGAACGGCTGTCAAGGATGTGCCTTGGTAGGCGGCCCATTGCCACTGCTGTATGATCCATTCGGTATTGCTGCCGCAGTTGGCATCCATTGCATCGTATACTGCGCGGTATCCTGCGGCATAGTTGCCGCTTGATATGGTTCCGCCCTCGTGAAACGGATCCATGGAATAGTATCTGGATGTGCAGTTCATTACTGCATGCAGGCGTTCGTAATACTTTTCTGCAAGTTTTGCGAATGCAGTGCCTGTCGGGTCTACGATTGCCGGACGCTGGAAACCGCACCATGTATTGGCGGTCTCGGCAGCAAGGCCTGACTTGCTTTGGAAATTGGCGGGAACCATACCGCTGAAGCCGGGCAGTACCGGCTGCATCCCAAGTTCCTTCTCACGTGCACAGATCTTGCGTGCAAGAGACTGCTGACGGTCATACCACCTGTCGTCCTGCATACCTGCTGCAGGGTTAGTGCCATCACCTCCCCAGCCTTGCAGGTTGTTCATTCCCCACCACGCGGTAAAGGCCGGTCCAGGGACAAATGCCTCGGCATCTGCTTCGCTATAGTTCGTTCCGCCACAGGCCGAGAGGTCGTTCATAAGGAAATCCTTCCATACCTTTTCCAAGCCTATAATCTGCAACGGAGCATTTATGCCATGCAATGCCATCCAGTCTATTTCCTTCATCCAGCGGGCCTCGCTCCATGAGGTCATGGAGTAGCCGAACGTGCAGTAGTTCAGATAGTATCGGTATTGTGCCTCGCAGGTGTGTGTCTCGTCAGACGCGGGAAGTACCATAGCGGGCAAATCCACGTATGCACCCGAGGCGCATTCGTTAAGGGTGTTCCATGAAATGTTTACGTTCAGATAGTGGTTCAGATACCAACCGATGCCTGCTGTTATGGCACTGATGGACGAACCTTTGACGAGCGGCTTCCCATCCTTCTGCGAAAGGACGAAGACATCCTTTGTTCCCGAGTAAAGGCCCTGGTCAAGAAGGGTCTCTATCCTTTCGCCCGTACCTGCACCGCCAATGCGGTCAAGGAGTGCAACCACTGCAGTCGGATTCCGTTCGATTCTGTCGGCAGTGTATACGACGACGAACGTATGTATGGCTGCATCATAGGTGACCATGGACTGATAGCCTGATACCGCGACGGCACTTACGACACCTGTCTGCAATCCATCAGCCGCTTCGAATGACGTCGTGTAGACTTGACCGCCGTATACAAGGCCGGCTCCTTCCGGGGCCTGACTTCCGTCGTCCTGCCTAAGGGTAACGGTATAAGTGACGTCGTCTTCCTCCTGTAGCAGGGAGTTGATGGCAAGGGACTTGATGTTGATGCCGACAGGAAGTCCGTAAGACAACTGTGAGAAGGTGTCAAGTGCCCTGTTCAATGTGTAGTCCCGTGTGTCCTCGTTGCCGGAGGCATCCCGGGTGCAGATTTGCAGGGCCTTGTCTCCGTCGTACGTCAGTCTGGCGGTGAAGTCCTCGTTGTATGACACGTTGGCAACCGGATGATCACTGCCGTTGAATACTACATTCAGCTTGCCGCCATTGGCAGATGACTGCAGATAGAACTGGATACCGTTGTAGCCGTTTTTCTCGGGAAATGCATTGCTGCCAAGAGCAAAGACGGTTGATCCCCACTGGTTCATACTGGCACCGTTGCTCTCGACCTCCAGAGTCATCACCCACCCTGTTCCCGCTTCGAGCCGGCTCCATCCGTCCGTGCTCACTGACGAAACATTCAGCGTTCCTGTCTTGCCGGCACCGGTTACCACATTGTCTGCAGCACCTGCCGTACCGCATCCGTTCACGAGTGCAAACGCGACAACTACAAGGCGTAAAATATAATTTGACATTCTCATATTGTGTGATTCAATATTATTGTCGCGAATAATAAGGCTTCTTATAGGATACCGTGCTTGGTCTCTGCCCGGAAAGACCTGTTTACCTAACGAAGGTCTTTGTGCCTCGACATATCGTAATACGACCCTGTGATGCCGTTGTGAGGCGACGGCCGGAGAGGTCGTATACTGGCTGGACTCCGACCGCCTCAGAGGGGTTTGCTCCGATGGCATTTACTCCCGTAGGGTCATGAACGAAACTGATGTCTATAACATCACCTTTCCGGCATGGTATGGTTATGATGCCTACCTGGTCGACGGTGACGCTGACGAGCTTTCCGTTGACGGCTATCCATGCGTCCTTGAGTGCCTTGCTGCCTCGCTCGCAGCGAACGCGCAACGGTGCTCCGGCATTGCTGACAATGCGTGCGGAGGTGCAGTCACCGAGCTTCCACTGGAAATCTACCGTGAAGTTGCCTACGGCCTTCATTCCGTGGACTTCGCCTTTCTTCCACTGTGTGGGGACGGCTGGCATTATGTGTATGTAGTCGTGTGCCGACTGCATAAGCATCTCGGCCATACCTGAACATGTGCCGAAATTGCCATCTATCTGGAATGGAGCGTGGCTGTCGAACAGGTTGTAGTAGATGCCTCCTGCATACTGGTTGGTACCGTAGCTGGTAGAATGCTTGAGTGCATTCTTGATGATGGTGTGGGCGTGGTCGCCGTCCAAGGCGCGGGCCCACAGATTGACTTTCCATCCGAGCGACCATCCGGTTGCCTCGTCACCTCGGACGTTGAGGCTGTTGAGGGCGGGCTGGAAGTATGGGCTTTCCTTGTCTATCTGCTCGAGAGGGAAGAGTGCCATGAGGTGGCTGAGGTGACGGTGACCGGCATCGTTGCTGACATCGTATGTGGCGTATTTCCACTCGCGCAGTATCGGCTGTCCGCTGGTAACGCCGTTGCGCGTACCCCACTTGCCGGTATATGTCTCTATAGCGAGTCCCTTGTCTATATCGCGGAGATAGCTATCAAGCTTGTCAAGGTCGGCTTGTGTGATACCTGCCTCGTCGAGTGTGAGGACTTCCATTGCATCATGGATATTCTGGAACAGGTAGGTGATTATCTGCTGGGCATGTGCGGTACCGTCCTCGGTAGGATGGTCGTTCTGCTCGGGCGAATACTCGTCGGGGGCTACCCACGTGCCGTCGTTGACGGTACGGTCCTTGATGAGGCGTTCCATCCAGAACCGGGCTGCCGACCACATTACGGGGAAAGCCTGTATGAGGAATTCCTTGTCCTGGGTGTAGCGCCAGTGTTGCCACAGGTGACTGGTATTCCAGGCATTGGCCACGAAATAGTTGCTGCCCCATGTGGACATTCCGCCAAAGATATTGTTCTCGGTGAAGAACGTCCATCCGCTGGTAGTCTTGCCGTACTGGGTCGCAGCGCGTTTCCAGATGTCGCCCTGTGCGTTCTTGATGGTATAGTTGAGGAAGGGCATGTGCAACTCGGAGAGGTTGGTGGACTCGGCGGGCCAGTAGTTCATCTGCACGTTGATGTTGGCGTGGATGTCGCTGTTCCACGGTGCATAGGCCTTGTCGTTCCAGATGCCCTGCAGGTTGTTGGGGGCGGCGATTGGCAGACGGTTGCTGCTGATCTCCAGATAGCGTCCGTAGGCGAAGTAGAGTTCCTCGAGGAAGAGTACGTCGTTGGCAAGCGTGGTTGCGTTCTTGTTGTTGTTGAAGTAGTCTACCAGTGACTTGGTATCACGGGACGGGGTGTCAAGTCCCAAGGAGAAGGTCATGCGTCCGGTCCACGAGCGGAAGTCGTCTACGTGGTCGGCATATATAGAGGCATAGCCTTTCTGTACGGCGGCGGCTATGACCTGCTTGACGGACTTGCTGACCTGACTGGCTGTACGACCGTCATTGTACCGGTTGATGTCTGCCACGTTGCCGTTGTAGTTGGTGGCGCCTTTCAGGTATACGACAATCTCTGTTGCATCCCTTACGTCCACTCCGTCGTCACCCGTGGTGACTGTTCCGTCGGTCGTCCCTACCTGGAAACGTGCGGCATAGTTGACGACTTCCATTCCGCCTGTGAATATGCCCATGCCGTCGTCGTAGCTGACATCGCTTGCGTTGATGTTATCTCCGGGTACGAGGGCAAAGCGCATGTTGAGCTTGCCGTCGCCCATGGCCTTGTACTGTATGGCAATGACCTGATCTGGGGCACTGGCTATATAGCGTCGTGTATAACGGGTGCCGTCGGCTCCTGTGAAATTGACGCCTGCCACGCCTTCCTGGATGTCAAGGTAGCGTACGTACCGGGTTGCCGTGCCTACATCGGTACGATTGAGAATGGTTGAGGTGAGGGACCCGAAATTGCGATATGCTCCGTATCCGCCGCCTATTGTGGGAGAGCCTGCCCACAGGGTCTTCTCGTTGAACTGTATCTCGTCCTGACATACGGAACCGTATATCATTGCGCCTAACTCGCCGTTGCCTATAGGAAGGGCATATTCCATCCATGGGTTTGAGACGCCTGTGGCCTTGGCACTGGTCTTGTACCACAGTGTGTGAGGGTTGGGCACGTCGAAGGATGTGGCTCCGGTAATGTTGAATTCGGTGACGTCTATCTCGTCGGCTTCCCCGACCGGATAGAAATACAGTGCATTACCCGTGTCCCCTGTATCCCAGAGGCCTATTTCCTTGCCGGTCCCTGCTCCGCCAAACTGATTGAAGCCCATGGATGTGTCTCCGTAACGTGTCAGCTCGTATGTCTTGCCTGATGACTTGTACAGGTATTTGAACGCTCCGTTGGTCGTGCCTGGGTCTGTTGCCGTGGCCGTCACCCTGGTGTTACGGGATGCCGAGGTCAGAGACATGTAGAAACCGCTCTTGCTGATGATGCGGAACTTGTTGGCGGATGTACCTATCTTCTCGAAGCGCCATAGCTGGGAGTCACTGGCCTGATTGGCTGCGACGGTCTTCAGGACGGCTCCCTCGCCCTGCTCGGCAATGGCTGCTCCGCTGTTGTCATACTTGATCTGATACCATACCGGGGACTGGGCGGTGGAGAATTCGATAACGGCCGAATAGATGGCGGTTATCGTCCCGGCCGCACGATCCAGGGCTACCTTGGCGCGATAACCGCTCCATGTATAGGGTGCAAAGTCACTCTTCTCGCAGTCGTCTGCGGCTGTGATCACGGCACCTTTCTTGTATCTGACGCCTGCGTAGGTGACGCCTGCGTTTGTATTGGTGGTTCCCTGTACAACAACTGTCAGCTCCATTGCCATGGCCTGCACTGCTGACAGCATCAGTATTGCCATGAATAATGTTAGTCGTTTCATGTTGATCTTGGTATTATTGGTTTTTGTATGTGCCGGTGTATGTCAGTTTACGTATATTCTCTTGCCGTTCACTATATATATTCCCGGTTTCAGCCCGTCCGTTCCGCCGGTCTGTACCTTGCGGCCGCCAAGGTCGTAGACTATGACGAGGTTTCTGACGGTTTCCTGTGTAGCCGGGATTTCGTCTATACCCGTTGCCCACGGACTGACGTAACCGGTGCTGGAGAACGTGCGGCTGGTGTGCGTCCCCCAGATATACTGCTCGATTCCCGGGAAATCGATGAAGGGGTTACGATTGTGCTGGTATGTCTCTACTGCGTTGTTGCGGTCTATCTCCTTCTGACTTACCGGGTCTTCGCGTGACCAGCGCAACAGCATCTGCAGGGCCCAACTCTTGAAGCAGGTGGTGTTGTCTCCGGAGAACATGTCGGAATCCCATGAGCTGATCTTGTCCTCGTAGCATGTGGCCATATAGAAATATGAGCGGGCAAAGTCTCCCTTGTATTCGTCGTTAGGCTCAAAGCATATACCTGTATATCCGGAAACGGTGCATGCGCCAAGTTTGCAGAAACTGTTATGGGACTTGTATTTCTCGCCTTTATTCTCGCCGAAGGGGTAGTTGCCGCGGCGATTGTTCACGTAACCATCGGTAGGATAGACATGGAACAGGTCGGAATACATGGGCGAGGCGTTTTTGAACCAGCTGGCCGGGACTGAATGCTCGCGATTGTACACGTCACCTTCCTTCTTGTAGCTTCCCGCCTTGTCTACGTCGAACGTGAAGTTGGTCATGTCGCTGTACATGTCCCAGACCTTGCCGTCGGCTCGCCTGTCTGTTGTCTTGTAAGCCTCGAGCAATCCTGCATAGCCTACATTGGTGTGTGGCTTGATTATATCAGACAGGGCTGTCTTGAGGGCATACTGGCGTTTGCCGTCTGCGCCTTGGTAGTATTTTGCCGTGGGCTGTCCTTGAACAAGGAGCGACACCATGGCAAGGTATAGGAATATGGTTTTTCGTTTCATCCTGTTATTTTTTTTCTTCCGTATTGTATGTGGCGTTATATGACTTGTTTCGGCTTTTCAGCGAGGAACATTGTGCACAGTCCGAATGTGAACCGGTGAAAACGTACGTTGACGAAGCCTGTCCGCTCGAGTATCTCCTGCATCTTTTCGGCTTGAGGGAAGGCTGCCATTGTCTTGGGCAAATAGCTGTATGCCTTGCGGTCACGACTGAAAATCCACCCTATTGCAGGCATGACTATGTGGCTATATAGCCAGAACAGCTGACGCATAGGAAAACGCGGGGGCGTAGCCAACTCGAGGACAAGAAGATGGCCGCCTCTGCCGAGCACGCGGTACATCTCGCCCAGTCCTGCATCCAGGTCTTGGAAATTACGGACACCGTATGCTATGGTGACGGCATCAAACCTGTTGTCTGCGAACTGAAGTTCCTGGGCATCGCCTTTGACAAACGATATGTGTTCCAGCTGGCTTGCCGTGAGTCGCTGCCTTGACTGTTTTGCACGGGCGACCTGAAGCATTCCGTCTGAAAGGTCACAGCCTATGATTTCGTCCGGATTGAGGCTCCGGGCCAGCAGATAGGTAAAATCGCCTGTACCGCAAGCGAGGTCGAGGATGCTGCGGGGTGAGTATTCCCTGAGCGAATCGACGCCGGTCCTGCGCCACCCTCTGTCCGTACCAAGGCTGAGTACGTGATTAAGGAAGTCGTAGGCAGGGGCTATGCCGTCGAACATTGCGCGGACTTGCTCCCTTTTCTCTCCGCCTGCATGGTAAGGATTAATCTTTTCCTGCCCGTAAGCCACGGTGTATTATTTTCTATTGGCGTTCAACCACTCTGTTACGTTTCTCTCGATGCGACGTGCTATGTCGCCTGCATCGTCTGCAGGAACGAATGTCGTACCTGTGATATGCTCGTACAACTCGATGTACCGATTGCTGACGCTCTGTGCATACTGTTCCGTTATTTCGGGCATTACATCGCCTGGACGGTTCATGAAATCATGGTCTATGAGCCACTGGCGTACGAATTCCTTGGAAAGTTGTCTCTGTGCCTCGCCCCTTTGGAACTTTTCCTCGTATCCGTCGGCATAGAAGTAGCGTGAGGAGTCGGGCGTGTGGATCTCGTCGATGAGGTAGACCTTGCCGTCCCGCTTGCCGAACTCATACTTCGTGTCGACGAGGATGAGTCCGCGCTGGGCGGC
>DFKL01000119.1:0-676 GCA_002373535.1 Prevotellaceae bacterium UBA3646
GCATACGAGATAGAGCAGGCACGCAAGCGGGCGCTGGAAGCCGCGCGCAAGAAGGCCGCCGAGGAGGCAAGGCGCCGTGCTGCAGCCGAGGCAAGACGCAAGGCGAATGATGCCTCCAGGTCTAACTCACAGAGTACGGCAGCAGCGTCTGACAGGAAGGAAAGACCGACAAGCGCTCCTTCGTCATGGCTGACGCCCGAGGAACGTCAGCTGACGGGCAGTTTCGAGGCAAACCGCGGACGTCTTCCGATTCCTATTACCGGACAATATATGATTGCCGGACGCTTTGGGTCATACCAGGTTTCCGGATTGAGTCATGTGAAGCTTGACAACAAGGGGACAGACTATGTCGGTCAGCCGGGAGCCAGGGCACGCTGCATCTTCGACGGCGAGGTTACTGCCGTCTTCCAGTTCGGCGGGACCAAGAACGTGCTGGTCCGTCACGGCAGTTACATTTCAGTCTACTGCAACCTGTCTTCAGTCATTGTCAGCAAGGGACAGAAAATACATGCCAGGGATATTATCGGAACGGTGATGGACGATGGCAACGGACGTTGCCTGCTGCATTTCCAGCTTCGCAAGGAAACTGTCAAGCTCAATCCCGAGGCATGGATTGGCCGTTAGGCTATAGCGGAAGGTTCTCCAGCAGTTGGATATATATGTCCAACGCCTGACG
>DFKL01000119.1:755-12291 GCA_002373535.1 Prevotellaceae bacterium UBA3646
AATTCATCGGCAGAATGGCTGCGACAGCTTTCGCCTGGTCCTATCTTCATCGACGGACAGCTTAGCAGGGCCTGATCGCTTAGTGTGGGACTGCCGAATGGAGTCAGTCCTATCTGGACGGCCCTTTGTGCCATAGGATGTGACAGGTCTATGCTTGACGGGTTCAGGCGCGTGCTGCGTGCCGTTACGTCGCTTTTTACGTTGGATTTGATTATGTCCAGAATCTCTGTGTTGGTATACAGCTCGTTGCTGCGTATGTCTGCGGTGAAGGAGCAGGTGTCAGGAACCACATTGTGCTGTGTCCCTGCATTCACTACGGTAACGCTTGTCTTGACGGCACCCAGGATTGGGCTTGTTTTTGGGAAAGTGTAGTTCCTTATCCAGTCAATGTCGTCCATTGCATGGTATATGGCATTGTCCCCTTCGTCGCGTGCTGCATGTCCGCTGCGTCCGTGTGCAGTGAAGTCGAGTACCATCAGTCCCTTTTCAGCTATTGCAGGCTGCATGCCAGTCGGTTCGCCGACAATTGCCGCGTCTATATGCGGAAGCATGGTCAGGGCACGTTCTATGCCGTTTCTTCCGCTGACTTCTTCCTCGCAGCTTGCCAGGTATATCAGGTTATACGTCCTGTCTTTCATGGAGAGGTACCTGAATACCTGTAGCAGTGTGACCAGGGATGCTCCGTCGTCGTTGCTGCCCAGCCCGTAGATGCGGTCGCCCTCTTTCGTCGCCTTGTATGGATTACGTGTCCACGAAGTACTTGGTCGTACGGTATCTATGTGTGCATTGAGCAGTAGCGTCCGGCGCCCTTCGGCATAGTCCGGCGCAATTGACCATACGTTATTGCCGTCGCGCCGTATGTCAAGGCCGTAATTGCCCTGCATGGTGCCGGCAAGTATGTCGGCAGCCTTTGATTCGTTACGGCTGGTGCGAGGCGTCTCGATTAGCGTGGTCAGCAATGCTATGGCATCGTTGTAAAGCTTTTCCCTGTCCATGTGTCGGTATGTTTGTTTCCGTGTGCTGACAAAGGTAGTCAAAAATAGGACAATCGGGAAATTTTTGATTGTTTTTCCCCGGAATGTATGGATAAAATGCTATCTTTGTGCGTAAATAAAACATATACACCATGCTGAACAAAAGTCCGTTGCCTGTGCTGATTCACGATCAGGCCCGCCGTTATGGCAACTGTGTGGCTATGCGTTACCGTGACTATGTTTCCGGTGAGTGGAAGGATATTTCATGGAAAACTTTCTCCCAGCGTGTGCGACAGACGTCTAATGCCATGGTAGCCTTAGGTGTCGGCGAGCAGGAGAATATGGCCGTTTTCTCACAGAATATGCCAGAGGGTATGTTTGTGGATTTTGGTGCCTATGGCATAAGGGCAGTGACTATTCCTTTCTATGCTACGAGTAGTGAGATGCAGGTGACGTATATGGTAAGCGATGCCCGTATCCGTATTATCTTCGTGGGCGAGCAATATCAGTACGACACGGCATTCCGCGTCCTTAAGCAGGGATCCACTCTGGAGAAACTCGTGATATTTGACCGCAATGTCAGGAAAAATCCGGAGGACCATGTCAGTATCTATTTCGACGAGTTCCTGGACCTGGGATGCGGCTTGCCCTTTCAGGAGGAAGTCCAGCGCCGTACGGCAGCCGTAGTTCCCAGTGATCTTGCCAATATATTGTATACAAGCGGGACGACTGGATTGTCCAAGGGGGTAATGCTTACACACCTCATGTATGGCAGTGCCATAAAGGCACATGATGGCGTCTTGCCACTGACGGAAAAGGACGTGGTTCTCAATTTCCTTCCGTTCACGCATGTGTTCGAGCGTGGATGGTCTTATCTGTGCCTCGCCAGTGGTTGTACTATGGCCGTGAATCTGCATCCTGAGGATGTGCTGCAATCCATGCGTGAGATACATCCGACATGCATGTGTGCCGTACCAAGGTTGTGGGAGAAGGTATATGCCGGAGTACAGGAGAGAATAGAAAAAAGCCTCCCGTTGCAGAGGAAGCTGATGCAGGATGCCTTGGCAGTGGGACGGCTATATAACGTGAAGTATCGGATGAGGGGCTTGGTTCCGCCTGTGCCGCTGAGGGTTAAGTATGCCTTCTACGAAAAGACGGTCATAGCCATCCTGAAGAAGAAACTGGGTCTGGAACGTGCCCATTTCTTTCCAACGGCCGGAGCGGCTGTCCCGGAAAAGGTCGAGGAGTTTGTACACTCTGTCGGTATAATGATGATTGCCGGCTACGGGCTGACCGAGAGCACTGCTACGGTCAGCTGCGACCGCTGGAACAAGACTGTCTCCCTGGGCAGCGTTGGGCGTGTGCTGGATTGTGTGGAAATAAAATTCGGAGAAAACAACGAGGTGCTGCTTCGTGGAGATACGATTACTAAGGGCTATTACCGCAAGGCCGAGGTTACGGAACTGTCAATTGACAAGGAAGGGTGGTTCCATACAGGAGATGCCGGCTATATGAAGGACGGTGAGCTTTATCTTACAGACCGTATAAAGGACATGTTCAAGACCAGCAACGGCAAGTATATCGCACCGCAGTTGCTAGAGTCCAAGTTGTGCGTCGACAAGTTTGTCGACCAGATTGTCGTGATTGCCGAGGGACGCAAATTCGTCTCTGCACTGATTGTTCCTCAGTACGAGTTGCTGCGCGAGGCAGCCAGAGAGTACGGTATTGACTGTAAGACAAATGCCGAGTTGTGCGCACATCCGCGGGTCGTGCAGTTCATGATGTACCGCATAGATACGCTGCAGCAGGAGTTTGCACATTACGAAAAGATAAAGAAAATAACCCTGCTTCCCGAACCTTTCAGCCTGGAAAGGGGCGAGCTTACCAATACGTTGAAGGTCAGGAGAGCCGTGCTTAACGACCATTACAGCACTCAGATAGAGAAGATGTACGAGGAGGCGAATGCATGCACTTGTGATAAGAATGTTGAATAAGACTATTACATACAGATGATAACACAGGATCAACTGAAGGATATCCAGACGAGGACGGAACAACTTAACAGATATCTGGATATCCCGGCAAAGAAGATACAATACGAGGAAGAGCAGCTACGTACTCAGGCACCTGAATTCTGGGAGGACCAGAAGAGGGCCGAGGAACAGATGAAACTGGTAAAAGGGCTTGAGAAATGGATAAAGGCCTACGAGGAGATACATACCCTTAGCGAGGAACTGGCTACGGCTTTCGACTTTTTCAAGGAAGACCTTGTTACCGAGGATGAGGTGGATGCCCTCTACGACCGTGTCAAGGCAGCAATTGAGGATCTGGAACTGAAGAACATGCTGCGCAAGGAGGAGGATTCTATGGATGCCGTCCTCAAGATAAATTCCGGTGCAGGAGGTACGGAAGCACAAGACTGGGCCCAGATGCTGATGCGTATGTATATCCAATGGGCAGAGAGGAATGGATACAAGGTTCGTATAGCCAACGTCCTGGACGGAGATGATGCCGGTATCAAGTCATGTACCCTTGAATTGGAAGGTGATTTTGCATATGGATACCTCAAAAGCGAGAACGGCGTCCACCGTCTGGTCCGCGTTTCCCCATACAATGCCCAAGGCAAGCGCATGACCTCGTTTGCATCGGTGTTTGTGACTCCGTTGGTTGATGACACTATCGAGGTTAATATCGAGCAGTCACGTATTTCGTGGGATACTTTCCGCTCCAGCGGTGCTGGCGGCCAGAATGTAAACAAGGTCGAGTCCGGCGTGCGCCTGCGATACCAATACAAGGATCCGTATACGGGTGAGGAGGAGGAGATATTGATAGAGAACACCGAGACTCGTGACCAGCCGAAAAACAAGGAGAATGCCTTGCGGCTGCTGCGCTCGATGCTGTACGACAAGGAACTTCAGCACCGTATGGCAGAGCAGGCCAAGGTCGAGGCTGGCAAACGGAAGATAGAATGGGGTAGCCAGATCCGCTCGTACGTGTTTGACGACCGCCGTGTCAAGGATCACCGTACCAATTACCAGACGAGTGACGTCGGTGGTGTGATGGATGGTAAGATAGACGCCTTTATCAAGGCTTACCTAATGGAATTCGGCGGTGAATAATCTGGAGATTGAGAGAAAGTTCCTGGTGACAGGTGAGTTCAAGGACAAGGCTTACGATGCAACCAGGATCAGGCAAGGGTACATTGCCAGCGGCAAGGGCCGTACGGTACGTGTACGAGTGCGCGGCGACAGAGGCTATCTTACCATCAAGGGACCGAGCAACGTCGCAGGACTGGCCCGCTTTGAGTGGGAGAGAGAGATTTCCGTTGAAGATGCAAATGCACTTATGGGAATCTGTGAACCAGGTATAATCGACAAGACCCGTTATCTGGTCAAGTCTCCCGACGGACGCCATATTTGGGAGGTAGATGAGTTCTATGGTGAGAACGAGGGCCTTGTAATGGCAGAAATAGAGCTGAATGACGAGAAAGAGCAATATTCCAGACCTGATTTTATAGGTCGTGAGGTAACCGGTGACCGCAGGTTCTATAACAGCCATTTGCGTCAGAACCCTTATAGGAAATGGAAAGATGAGATCTAATTTCGGAAGTAGGCTCGGTATGGTTCTTGCCTCGGCAGGTTCTGCAGTCGGGCTGGGCAATATATGGAGGTTTCCGACCGAAGCCGGACGCAACGGCGGTGCTGCGTTCATATTGTTGTATATTGCATGTGTTCTTTTACTGGCGATGCCGGTGATGATAGGTGAATTCGTTATCGGTAGGGCCAGTCGTGCCAATACCGTGGACTCATACCGCGTGCTCGCTCCCGGCAAACCTTGGGTAGTCACCGGATTTATCGGTGTAATCGGAGGATTTCTGGTCCTCTCTTACTACAGCGTTGTAGCCGGGTGGACATTGGACTATACGGTAGTTTCTTTTTCCGCATCATTGATGAAACCGATGGATTACGGAGAGTATTTCAACAGTTTCATCCAGAATCCGTCGAGACAGGTCCTGGCAATGGCGGCATTTATGGCGGTCACGCACTTTGTCGTAGCCAGGGGAGTAGAGAAGGGTATAGAGCGTTTCAGCAAAATACTGATGCCTCTGCTGTTTGCCATCATACTGCTGCTTATGTTCTTTTCGTTGAACATGCCTGGTGCCGTAAGAGGATTGGAGTTCCTTTTCAAGCCAGACTTCTCCAAGGTTACCATCCAGGTCGTACTGAGTGCTATGGGGCAGGCATTTTTCACCTTGAGCGTAGGTATCGGATGTCTTGCAACCTATGCCAGTTATTTCAGCGATGATACGCCGCTGGTGCGTACTGCCCTGAATGTGTGCGTGATAGATTCCTTGGTCGCAATATCTGCCGGTCTGATTATCTTCCCGGCGGTATTCAGCGTCGACGGAGTGCAGGCGGACGTCGGTCCGGGACTGGTGTTCATAACGTTGCCTGGCGTATTCAACAGTGCATTCGGCTCGTATCCTTTAGTCAACTACATATTCTCGTCATTGTTCTACATGCTTCTTTTCCTTGCAGCACTGACAAGCAGTATAAGCATGCACGAGATATGTACGGCATATATTTCCGAGACATTCCATACTGAACGTCCTGTGGCTGCACGTATCGTGACGGCAATATGCCTGGCTATGGGGAGTGTATGCAGCCTGTCGTTCGGAATATTGAGCAGTGTTCATGTGATGGGCATGGGTTTCTTTGACCTGTTCGACTATCTCGTGGCCAAGTTCTGTATGCCTCTGGGCGGTATGCTGATATGTACTTTCGTCGGTTGGGACCTAAAGCATTCGACAGTCCGTGAACAGCTGAATTCGCGTATTACTCCGTTACTGATGTTCTTGTTCAGATGGGTGGCTCCAATAGGTATCGGAACAGTATTTGTATATGAATTGATGGATAAATAATGGAAGAGGGACATGCTAATTTCGGAAGCCGGATGGGTGCTATACTTGCTGCGGCAGGCAGTGCCGTAGGACTGGGCAACGTATGGCGTTTTCCTACGGAGGTAGGAAACAACGGCGGCGCGGCATTCATACTGGTCTACGTTATATGTATCTTGGTCATAGGAATCCCTATCATGGTCAGTGAGTTTGTCATAGGACGCCATACCCAGAGCAATATGATTGACGGTTTCCGCAGGCTTGCTCCAGGCAAATGGTGGCGTATAATCGGATATCAGGGTGTTATAGCCGCCTTCATTATACTCAGCTATTACATAGTCGTCAGTGGCTGGACCCTCTATTACTCTGTCGAGAGTGTCGCAGGCCAGTTGGCAGAAAATCGCAGGTACGACGAGTATTTTCAAGCCTTTGTATCCAACCCGTGGCTGAGTCTTGCATACGCTGTCGTGTTTATGGCTATCGTACATGTGGTCATATCCAGGGGAGTACAGAAGGGTATAGAGAAATGTTCGAAAGTGATGATGCCGATGCTGTTGCTGATTATCGGAATACTGGTCGTGTGCGCATTCTCAATGCCAGGCATAGATGACGGGTTGGTATTCCTGCTCAAGCCGGATTTTTCCAAGCTGACGGTGTCGGTAGTCCTCAGTGCTATGGGACAGGCATTCTTCTCTCTTTCATTGGCAATGGGATGTATGTGTACGTATGCAAGCTATTTCAGTCCCAAGACCAAACTGGTATCATCAGCAATGAGCGTGGCGGTTATAGATACGATAGTTGCAGTTTTTAGCGGTTTCATCATCTTTCCTGCAGTTTTCTCCGTTCCCGGAATCGAGGCGGATGCAGGGCCCGGTCTGGTGTTCATTACGCTTCCCAGCGTATTTGACATGGCCTTCCATTCCGTTCCTTTCCTTGGATATGTCTTCAGTGGTCTGTTCTATTTGCTTCTGTTTCTCGCTGCCCTGACCAGTGCTATGTCTTTGCACGAATCTGTCACGGCATACGTCCATGAGAGTCTGGGCATGTCTCGGAGAAAAGCTTCGTTCTTGGTCTCAGTCTCATGTATGGCACTTGGCATGATGTGTTGTCTCAGCTTCGGTCCCTTGCGTGAGGTAACTGTTGCCGGAATGACGATATTCGATCTCTTTGACTTCTTCTCGTCAAAGATACTTTTGCCTCTCGGCGGCTTCCTGCTTGTTATCTTTACGGGACATTATCTGGATGGCCGCATAGTGAAGGACGAGATTACCAACCGTGGGACAATACCATCCCGTGTGTACGGAGTGTTCATCTTCCTGGTACGTTGGGTGGTTCCGGTGGCTATAACCATGATATTTGTCCGCGGAATTATAGAAATGTTGTAGATGTCAGGCCATAATCCCTACAGGCACCATTTGCGTTACATATATGTATTGCTGGCGGTAATTGTCAGTGTCGCTTGCCTGATTGTCCTTTCGGACTATAGAAACGGCAATGGCGACAATGCAGGCGATGTGTTCCATGATGTCGTAAGGGGAGGCAGGAAAGCAAAAGGAGGATATTATGCAACGCAAGGACGTAGGATAGAAACTTTCAGGTTCGATCCAAACGAAGCTGACAGCAACCAGCTCCTACGCCTGGGATTGGCACCATTTCAGGTTCGCAGCATTTATAGATACAGGGCCAGAGGCGGAACATTCAGCACGGCAGATGATTTCCGCAGGGTGTATCGGCTTACTAACGGACAGTGGGAACGTCTTGCTCCCTATATATGTATCGGAAGGAAGTACAGGCTGGTCTCACTCCCGCCTCGTCAGTACCCGGAACAATCCTCGCAGGACTCATACAGGGCAAGACGCGACAGCATAGGCATGGCGCGTGACAGTCTCCGTAGGACGTACCCCAGGAAGATTCAGGGTGACGAGGTCGTAGATGCAAATATCGCGGACAGCATAATGTTGTGCCGTGTGCCAGGAATAGGGAAATACTATGCGTCGCAGATCTTGCGTTATCGCAGGCGTCTGGGAGGTTTTGTCAATACCGGGCAATTGCTGGAAATACAGGATTTCCCTGCAGACGCCCTGGCATGGCTAACAGTCAAGCCTTCGCCTGAAATCCGTAAGCTGGATGTCAATCATTTGAGTGAAAGGAAGATGATGAAACATCCATACATGGGGTACTATAGGGCATCAGAGATTGCGTCGTACAGGAAAATCCACGGCAGGCTGGACAATATAGAGACGTTGTACCGCTTACGGCATTTTACCGAAAGCGACATACAACGCCTTGCTCCTTATCTGGAGTTCAGATAGGAAGACATCCTTACGCCCCCAGAAGTCTTGCCAACGACTATCCCTTCAATGGATTCCAGCCCTGGGCCTTGAGTTCAAACTCCTGGCCGTCACGTGTTATCAATGCCTTGCCTAATGACTCTTGGGTGATGTAGCCGATAACTTTTATGTCATCAATTCCTGAGACTATGTCATTGGCAGTCAGCGGAACCGTGAACAGCAGCTCGTAATCCTCGCCCCCATTCAATGCACATGTGCTGACATTAAGGTTGAACTCCTCGGCAGTGACTGCAGTCTGATAGTCTATGGGGATGCGTTCCTCATAGATACGGCAGCCGCATTTGCTTTCATGGCATATGTGCAGCAGCTCGCTGCTCAGACCATCGGAAATGTCCATCATGGAGGTGGGCTTGATACCAGCCTCCTTAAGCCTTTGGACTATGTCCTTCCTGGCTTCCGGTCTCATCTGTCTTTCGAGGAGATATTCGCGTCCGGCAAAGTCTGGCTGGGGTATGGCATTGATGGCGTCTTCGATATTAGTTCCGTTGGCCCTGGCTTCATCTTCGGCATTCCGTACCATCTGACGGTATACAGCCTTTTCGCGTTCCAGCAGCTGTAGTCCCATGTATGCTGCACCCAGGTTACCGCTTACACAGATAAGGTCAGTCTCCCTGGCACCGTTCCTGTATGTGATAGCATCTTTGGGGGCAACTCCGATGGCCGTGATGCTTATGGCAAGCCCCGTCATACTGCTTGTGGTGTCTCCGCCAACTATATCTACGTCGTGAGCATCGCACGCCAGTCTCATTCCATTGTACAGTTCTTCAATGTCTTCGACCTGGAACCTTTTTCCCAGAGCTATGCTGACGGTGATTTGCCTGGGTATGGCATTCATTGCATAGATGTCACTCAGATTCACCATTACTGCCTTGTATCCGAGATGCTTCAACGGCATGTATGTCAGGTCGAAATGCACGCCTTCCATAAGCATGTCTGTCGTAATGACAGTCTGCATGCCTTCCTCGGGGGCTATTACGGCACAATCATCCCCCACGCCTTTCAGCGTGGAAGTATTCTTATGTTCCAGGTCCTTGGTCAGTCTTTTTATTAAACCGAATTCTCCCAGTTCTGATATTTCCATGTCTCCTTTTATGAACGAGCGATCATTTCACGCATAATCTCTGCCATGCGCGGCTGTGCCTCGGCTGCTGCCTTTTGCACATCTTCGTGTGTGACTTTCATTACCTGTGCATGACCACCCAGGTCGGTGATGATGCTTACGCCAAAGCACCTGATGCCTACATGGCGGGCCACGATGACTTCCGGTACGGTGCTCATGCCTACGGCATCGGCTCCCCAATGTGCGAACATACGGTATTCCGCAGGTGTCTCGTAGGTCGGGCCTTGTGTGGCCAGGTATACACCGTGGCGGACCTTGATGGCCTTTTCATGTGCAATACTGTCTGCCAGGTCAATCAGATCAGGATCATACGCATGTCCCATGTCAGGGAAACGGGGACCTTGTGGAATGTTGGCTCCACGCAGCGGGTTTTCCGGCATATTGTTAATCTGGTCGGTAATAATCATCAGGTCGCCGATGCGAAAACTTGGGTTTGTTCCTCCCGCCGCATTACTTACAAACAGAGTCTTGATTCCGAGTTCGTACATTACCCTGATAGGGAAGGTTACTTCCTTCATCGAGTATCCTTCATAGTAATGAAAGCGTCCTTCCATGGCAAGAATATCCTTGCCTCCCAGCTTGCCCAGAATCAGGCAGCCAGTGTGACCTTCTACCGTGCTGACGGGAAAATTCGGTATATCCTTGTATGGAAATTCTGCTATCTTCTCGATCTCTGACGCTAAATCGCCCAGTCCTGTACCTAAAATTATTGCAGTTTCAGGCTTTGTCGTCATCCTGGATTTAATCCAGGAGGCTGTCTCTACGATTTTGTTGTACATAACCTGTTATTATATCATTAAACATTTCACCTTTGTCTTGTTTGATCATTATTTTTATCGGCAATACCCATATTGCGTCTTTTATGTCATTGGGGATGTTGTCCAGAATCTGCAGTCTGGTTGCGTCTTTCTCCGTCGTGACTATCATCTTCGGCTCTGGCATTTCCCTGAACCGTCGTGTAATATTCTTTATGTCGTCAGCCTTGTAGTAGTGGTGGTCCGCAAATGTGACCGGACGCACATCTCTGATATACATTCTCATATCCATCTCCATCTGTCTCGGGTTCCCGATTCCGGATACCAGCAACGTATGTGTGCCTGATACGTCCTCCAGGCTCCGGAATCCGTCGTAACCGAACATCTTAACCAGTTTCCCGTATTTCAGGGATGCGTAGAACAGTTTTTGGAACGGGCGCAGCTGAAGTGCTTCGCTTACCATCCTGTACTCAATCGGCGACATGACTTCTGGACATTTGGTCACTATGACTATATGTGCCCTTTCCTTGCCTGTCCAAGGCTCGCGCAGTCTTCCTGCCGGAAGCATGTAGTCATAGTTTATCATTCTGTGATAATCTATCAGCAGAATGTTACACCCGGCCTTGACATACCTGTGCTGATATGCATCATCCATTAGAATGACGTCTACGTCACGAGTGGCTTTGTCGTTCATCAGCCTGGTTATGCCGTTTCTCCTGTTCGAGTCTACGGCAACGTATATGTCCGGAAACTTCTGCCTTATCATCCAGGGCTCGTCGCCGATCTTCTCTATCGGCGTGTTCCCGTTGGCCAGGATGTAGCCGCGGGAACGTCTCATGTAGCCTCTGCTCAGTACGGCTATCTTGTAATCTTTCCTCAGGAGCCTGATCAGGTGTTCGACAAACGGAGTCTTGCCTGTGCCTCCTGCCGTGATGTTTCCGATGTTGATTATGGGAATGTCATACTTTGTGCTTTTGATGATTCCCAGGTCGAACATATAGTTTCGTAGCCTTACGACAATACCATAGAGCCACGAAAGCGGAATCAGCCGCTTGTTGATATGAATCATGTCGCCTTCCATGGTATCGTCTTTATAGTACTTCTGCGTAACAAAGATATAGTTTATGTATGATTCAGCCAAATCTTTTGGCACTTTTTATACATTATATATTACATACGCGTACGAGCAACAGCGGTTTGTGCAAAAAAAGTTTCAAAAAGTTTTGGCCGTTTCGTCAAAAAGCCTTACCTTTGCATTCGCAATTGAGGGTCAGCCCCTTTTGAATAAGAGGCTGAGAGTTATCAGACTGCGATTGCGCTCGATCTTTGATATATTTCCATTAGACAAGAGAAAAGATGTAGTACAAGAACAAGAGAAGAACGAACCGTTGATTCTAATAATATGTCAGGATGTAGATACTTTACAGTGAAGAGTTTGA
>DFKL01000058.1 GCA_002373535.1 Prevotellaceae bacterium UBA3646
ACGAGGGCCGTGCCAACGCCAACAAACTGATGGCACGTCTGGTGCGCCAGGCAATCAAGGATGACGATGCGCGTCTGGCCTGCTGGCAGGGCGGTAACATGCGCAACGCCATTCCGCGTACGGCGGACGTGGTACTGACTTTGCCGCGTGAGAACGTCGAGGACCTGAAGGAACTGGCAGCATACTGCCTGGAGACGTTCCGTGCGGAGTATCGTGGCGTAGAGGAGGAAATGGCAATCCTGGTTGAGGAGTGTGACGTTCCTGAGATGCAGGTGCCTGTGGAGATACAGGACAACCTGATCAGTGCCATAATGGCCTGCCACAATGGTGTGTTGCGTTTCATCCCCAGTATACCTTCCGTGGTGGAGACGAGCTCAAACCTGGCTGTTATCAACATCGGCGGCGGCAAGGCCGAGATGCTGATACTTGCACGTAGCAGTTGCGACTCGCAGTTGGAGTGCCTGCAGGAGATGATGGAGTGTACGTTCGGCATGATTGGCATGAAGGTGGAGTTCAGCGGTCACTATGGTTCGTGGCAGCCGGACTTTGACAGTCCTATAGTTGCCAAGATGGTGGATGTGTACCGTGAATGCTTCAACGAGGAGGCCAGGGTGGAGGTGTGCCATGCCGGTCTGGAGTGCAGCCTGATAGGTGCCGTGTATCCGGAGATGGACCTGGTGAGCTTCGGTCCCACGCTGCGCAGTCCGCATACGCCCGACGAGCGTTGCGATATCAAGAGTGTGGAAAAGTTCTGGGTATTCATGCAGGCCTTGCTGAAGAGTATTTGACCGTATGACGCTGGATGATATTTACAGGGCAAGGTATGTGCTGGGCAAGGTCATTCGCACGACAAACCTGATTCCTGCCTCGCGCCTGAATCCTGAGGCTGATATCTGGCTGAAGCCGGAGTGCCTGCAGCTTACCGGATCATTCAAGGTAAGAGGTGCATACTATCGTATATCGCAGCTGACGGCAGAGGAGAAGCAGCGTGGCGTCGTGGCTTGCTCGGCCGGCAATCATGCTCAGGGTGTGGCCCTGGGTGCCACGCATGCAGGCGTGAAGTCAATAATCTGTCTGCCTGAGGGTGCCCCGATAAGCAAGGTCGAGGCTACAAGGCGCTATGGCGCGGAGATATGCCTGGTTCCCGGTGTCTATGACGATGCGTACAAGCGAGCCTTGGAGTTGCGCGACGAGCATGGCTATACGTTTGTCCATCCTTTTGATGATGAGGACGTAATTGCCGGTCAGGGTACCATTGGCCTGGAACTCCTGGATCAGCTGCCCGACGTGGATGTGGTGGTTGTGCCGATAGGCGGCGGCGGTCTGGCCAGTGGCATAGTGTTCGCCATCAAGAGCCTGAACCCTCGGGTGGAGGTATGGGGCGTGCAGGCTGCGGGGGCCCCGAGTATGTTTAACAGTATCCGTGGCAAGTCGGTCGTGGCTCTGGACAGTGTGAACACGATAGCAGACGGCATTGCTGTCAAGAAACCCGGCGTGCTGACCTACGATTTGTGCAGCAGGTTGCTGGACGGCGTGGTTACTGTGACGGAGGACGAGATATGTGCGGCTATCCTGGCTCTGATAGAGCAGCAGAAGATGGTTGCCGAGGGTGCCGGTGCGGTGAGTGTCGCGGCAGCGATGTTTGGCAAGGTTCCCGTGAAGGGTCGCAAGGCTATATGTGTCGTCAGCGGCGGTAATGTGGACGTGACGATTCTGAACCGGGTAATCAACCGTGGTCTGGTTCAGGGTGGCCGTATATGTACCCTGACGGTAGAACTGGAGGACAAGCCCGGTCAGATGGTGGCTGTGAGCAGCATCATTGCTTCGCTGGGCGGTAATGTGGTGAACGTGCGCCATGAGCGTAACGATGATGCGGCGCGTGTCACAGACTGCCAGCTGACGCTTAAGGTAGAGACTCGCAATGCGGAACACATAGGGCAGATTCGCGATGCCCTGCGTGATGCGGGTTTTAAACTTGTATAGTATTTTGGTCATGATTCAATAAAAAAGTGTAAGATGAAAGTTATAGCAACGAAGAATGCGCCTGCTGCGATTGGACCGTACAGTCAGGCGATAGAGGTTAACGGTTTTGTATACGCCAGCGGCCAGATTCCTATTGACCCGGAGACGGGTGCCTTTGTGCCTGGAGGTATAAGGGAGCAGACGGGACAGTGCCTGAGGAATGCCTCTGCAATCCTGCAGCAGGCTGGTACGGACTTGTCTCATGTGGTGAAGACTACTGTATATCTGGCGGACATTGCGGATTTTGCCGCGATGAACGAGGTCTATGCGACGTTCTTTGCAGAGCCGTATCCGGCACGCTCGGCCGTGGCGGTAAAGGACTTGCCTAAGGGGGCGCTGGTGGAGATTGAAGTGCTGGCTGCGAAGTAATCCAGGTAATATTAACGGAGACTGTTGTGAAGGAAATCGGGAGATGAAGAGGTTGTTGATGTTTGTCTTGCTGTGCACCGTGACCGTCGCGGTGTCGGCGCGTGAGGATGATCTGGCAAGGATATTGCGTTCGTTCGTGGAGCGTGAGCAACTGTCTCCCGACAGTGTCGGGCATGATATAACCTTGCTCGAGGAGAAGCGCCTGGCTACGGATGGAGTGCGTCGTGCCTTGTACGACGTGTGTCTTGCCAGGATGTACCATGCCAATATGTACGATGGCGTGAGGGACAGGTGGCGTGCGCGTATTGCAGAATTGCTGCGCGAGGCTCTGGCAGACCCTGAGGCGCTGTATCGTTCTCGTACACGTGACTGGCTGCCTGTGGTCAGGCGTGGCAGGGACGAGGCTGTGTATAATTCCAGCATGTTGTATGTGGTGTGGCTGGCTGCGCGTGAGTGTATGCCTGATTCGGTGTATATGAGCGAGGACTCGCTGGTCAGTTTCTGTGCGGCGCATGGAAATATGAAGCCTCGGCGCATAGCACGTGAGCTTAGGCGGCTGCAGGCACAGAACGATTCGATTGCCAGGATTGCGCCGATGTTGTACGTACGCATGGCCAAGATTTACTATCCGGGAGATTCGCTCAGGCTGGAAGTCGTAAGGAAGAATATCTGCGAGACATCGTTTGGCATCTATGACATGAAGGGGCGTCTGGTTTCGCGGGACACGTTGCTGGCGCCGACGGTTCCGGGACGATATGTGCTGAGGGTGAGGGGAGTGACGAAGACGAGGCTGCGCAAGAAGGCAAAGGCACTGGAGTCGGAGTTTGTCGTCTCGCGTCTGCAGGTTATGGTTCAGTCGTTGCCGTACAGTAAGGTCAGGGTGATTGCGGTTGATGCCAAGTCAGGGGAAAGGATTCCCGAGGCAAGGGCCATAGTCGATGAAGGGGAACATCAGGCTCGTGTGGTATTGGGAGCTGACAGCCTGTTGCCGCCGGTCAGGTATTACGACTCGTATCGTTATTCGGCTCCTGCTGACAGATATTCTACGGTGACCAGGATTTTTACTGACCGTGCCGTCTACAGGCCCGGACAGGTCGTAAAGGCCGCGGCCGTGGTATACGAACGCAGACACTGGGATTCCCGTGTGTCTGGCGGAGTGAGGGTAATGGCTTCGCTGGAGGACGGCAGGAACAATACGTTGTCCTCCAAGTGGGTCGAGACGGACAGTATGGGGTGTGTCTCAGTAGAGTTCGAGATTCCGAGGGAGACCCGTCTGGGCACACATCTCGTAAGGATTAACGGCACTGCCGAGACGATCAGGGTGGAGGAGTACAAGAGGCCTGGGTTCTACGTTACGCTCGAGGCAGACACTCTCGTCGTCAAGGGGCGTGCGCTCAGGTATAACGGTACGGCCCTGGCTGAGGGACGTGTCACCGGGACGGTGCGCCGCATCGGATGCTGGTGGCACCACCGCCGTGGCATGGCTGAGATACCGCTGGATACCACCTATACGGATGCAGATGGTAATTTTTCTGTCAGGATTCCTCGACAGGAGGGCAGTGGCGAACTGAGGTATTTCCCTACTATGTCGGTTTCGGTGCGTGTGCTTTCGCCTTCGGGAGAAGAGCAGGGGGACGTTGCATATGTCCGTCTGTTCCCGGATCCGCCGCAGGAGGCAGAGGTGTCTGTGAAGAAGTGGCTGGAGGTGCCGGTGGACACGTTCTCGGCCGACGTGCCTGCCGTATTGGAGTTCCGTGGCAAGGCAGGGCGTATGCGCCATATATGGCTGATGGGATTCTCGGCAGACCGGATGGTGATTGATACGGTGCTGGGCGTATGTGACACGTTGCATACGATGAGGATTCCGTATCGGAAAGAATATGGTGACGGGTTGAAGTTGTCTGTGTCCTATGTCCTTGACGGGATTGTGGAGCATATGGATGTTCCTTTGTACAGACGTCTGCCAGATAAGCGCCTGAGGTTGCATTGGGATACTTTCCGGGATCATACGCAGCCTGGCGAGATGCAGAGCTGGACTCTGCGTGTCAGTCATGCAGATGGTACGCCTGGCAATGCAAGTGTGATGGTCGGGGTGTACGATGCTTCGCTGGATGCCTTGGCAAGACACTCGTTCGGCCTGCCTGCCGCCTTGTCGCATTGTATCGCGTATGCTCCTATGCGCTACGGCTTCGGATTCAGTCCAAGGAGCCAGATGTATTTCCAGCATTTTGACGTCAGGTATCTTGCATATCCTGAATATGTCTTCAGCGAGTTGGACGGGGAATTGTTTGCCCCTGTGTCTACATTGGGATTTGGAAAGTATAGGAATGTACGTATAAGGGGGATTGCTGCTACAAACCAGGTGATGATGTATTCTGCCAAGTATGCTGACGTGGCTATGGCTCGTCCTGCTGCTGGAACACCTGACGAGGTTGCTGCCGAGGCAGAGACTGATGACGGCGGAATGCCGGCAGAAGGCGTGCCGGTGCGTAGCGACTTTGGCGAGACGGCAATGTTCCGCTCAGGCCTGATGACAGACGAGGAGGGCCGTGTGTCGCTGTCGTTCCGGTTGCCCGAGAGTCTGACTACGTGGCATATCCTGGGATTTGCACATACAAAGGATATGTGCTATGGCTCGCTGGATGACAGGTTGGTTGCACAGAAGAGCCTGATGGCAGAACTGCACATGCCGCGTTTCGTCCGTGAGGGAGACGAATTCTCGTTCTCGGCGACGATAGGCAATACTACGGATTCGCATCAGCCGGTGCGTGTGGAGATAGTGGTACGTGACGCCTCGTCTCAGAAGGTAATAGCAAGGAGGAATGTCCGTGTAGGCCTGAGGGCGCATGGCGACTCGACGATAGTGTCTTCTGTCTTTGCTCCGCAAGGTGCCGGAGGGTTGCTGGTCAGCATCAGGGCTGCTGGTGACAATGACAGCGACGGTGAGATGAGAGAGATTCCTGTATTGGTGCCGGTGGCTGAGCTGACTTCGACAAAGGCGGTGACGCTGGAGCCTGGCGAGACGCTGTCGGTGGACTTCCAGGACATGTTCCCGGCCGGCGCGGTGAACCGTACGGTAGTGGTGGAGCAGAACCTGGATCCTGTGCAGTCGGCGATAAATGCATTGCCGCATGTCCTGGAACCGAGGTACAAGGACGTGTTGTCCTATGCTGCGGCATATTATGCAGCAGTGCGCTTGCAGAACGGCATGGCACCGCGCTATATAAACAAGATACGGCAGATGCAGGATGAGAATGGCGGTATCTCGTGGTACCCCGGATTGAATGTCAGTGACTACCTGACGTGCGAGGTAGGATTCCTGTTGGCCCGCGCCGCGTCTGACGACATCGTCGCCAGTGGCGTTCTGTATGGAATAAGGGAGTATCTGAAGGGAACCCTGCGCAAGGCTCTGGACAGGAAGGCCAGGCCTGTGAAGGACTGGTATCTGTCGTGGTTTGACTTACGTGCAATGTACGTGCTTACGTCGGCCGTCGCCATTGACGGTGAGACGGACAGACTTGTCAGGCGTATGCTAAGGCATGTTCCTGCCGATGTTCAGGGTATGGACAGCGAGTATCTGGCCCTGCTGATGATAGTGCAGCATAATCTGCATGAGAAACCGGTGAAGGGAGGAATGGATATGATACACAGGCGCCTGGAGCATAAGGATGGCACATATCTCGCTTACCGTGCTGCAGATTGGAGGAGCGTGGACCGTCGCATTGCAATACATACGCAGGTCATGGAGGCGATATGGACGGTGACTCCTGAGGACAGTGTCACGATACGGGGCATGCAGAAATGGCTGCTGAGGCAGAAAAGGACGCAGGTGTGGGATACTCCAGTAAGCAGTATCGATGCAGTGTATGCCTTGACTGAGGGCGTTCGCGACATGAAGCGCAGTGCTAATAATGAAATGAAGGTAGATACGGTCGACGCAGTCCGTCGTCGTAATGTGGTCCTGACTAACAGGACCGGTCATGAGACGTGGGCATCGGTATATGCCGGCTACAGCCTGCCTTACGACAGGGTTCGCGAGGATGGAACGGGATTTGAGGTCTCGGCAGAGATGGACCGGAACGACGCAAAGGTGGGCGACCGTATTCGCTGTCGCGTGACTGTCAAGGCAGGGAACGATTGTGACTATGTGGTTGTCTCAGTGCCACGTCCGGCTTCTGTGGAGCCCGTGGACAAGCTCTCCGGTTGCGGCTATCAGGGTGGCGTATCTTTCTATCGTCAGGTATATGATGACCGTACAGAGTATTTTATTCCGTCTCTGGCGCATGGGGTCTATGTGCTGGATGAGGAGTTGAGCGTGCAGCGTGCTGGCAGGTATAGCGCAGGTATACCTACGGTGGAGTGCCAGTATGCGAGGGAATATCGTGCGAACGGCTCAGAACTGCGGCACATTGTCAAGAGGTGAGGCTATGGGACGGATGAGATGTGTCCTGGCATGTGTGGCTGCCGTATTGCTGTGTGCGTGTGATACGGGAAAGCCAAAGGTTATTGTCGGCAAGTCCAAAGGCCTGCCTGCCGAGTTGCTGCTGGTCGTGGACAAGGCGGTGTGGGACAGTGACTTGCAGGATACTGTCCGGTCGGTTGTAGAGGCTCAGGTGCCTGGACTGATGCAGGCCGAGCCTATGTTCCGTGTTACACGTATATTTACGCGGCATTACGACCGTATGTTTGCTACGATGCATTCGCAGTTGTTCGTTACCGTTGACAACAGGCTGAAGACCACGATGATTGGCGTCAGACGCAATGTTACGGCAAAGCCGCAGATCGAGGTTACTGTGTCTGCGCCTACGCTTGATGCTTTGCGTGGTTTTCTTTCGTCAAACAGGGAACGCATACAGGATATGCTGTGCGATGCTCAGTTGGACATGCGTGCTGCCATGCTGGAACGCAGGTATTGCAGGCGTGTGTCGGATCAGTTGCGCAGGGTGTTGGGAATGGACATCCGCGTCCCGGAGGATTTGAAGGCAACGAAGAGAGGCAAGGATTTCCTGTGGTGCGGCACGAACCGCGAACAGAAGGACATGAACGTGGTGGTGTACACCTTGCCATGGGATGGGACCACGGCTTTTGATACGGAACGTGCAATGCTATGTCGTGACTCCGTGATGAGGGAGAATATCCCTGGTGAGTACCCTGACCAGTGGATGCAGACGGCGCGTGAGAACGGTGATGCCCTGGTGAGTGGCAGGGTGCGTAGCCAGAATGGCAGGGATGTCCTCGAGGTGCGTGGCTTGTGGGAAATGCGTAATGGTGCTATGGGTGGTCCTTTCGTGTGTGTCGTTGATGTGGATACGACAAGGCGCAGGGTCATAGTAGCAGAGGGATTCGTGTATTCTCCGTCTACGGAAAAGCGTGACTTGATACGTGAGCTGGAGGCATCACTGAGGACTTTGAGGAAGCCATCGCATAGTCCAAAAAAGTAGCGCTTCGTTTTGTAAATACGCGTTCTTTTTGTATATTTGTGACGCTTATGAGGAAACATTTTGTCCTTTTCATTGCGTTGGCTGTATGCACCGCGGTCCTTGCCCAGCCTCGTTTCGTGCCTGACCAGGAGATACGTAAGATGGGAGAGGTTTTGTTCATGCAGCCGCGCAAGGTGGTGTTCGGTTTTTCCAACAAGGGTAATGCTCCTTTGGTTATTTCAAGGGTCCATCCTTCGTGCGGATGTACCAGCGTGGAGTATACGAAGACAGAGATTCCTGCCGGAGGGCGTGGTGAGATACGGGCTACCTATGATGCGGGGGTGCTGGGTTCTTTCGTAAAATATCTGGAGGTGTACACGAATGCCTCTGACAACCCTGTGCTGTTGTCTATGCATGGCCGTGTGGTTGCCAGTGCGACGGACTTTACAGGTGACTTTCCTATAGATCTGGGCAATGTGCGCATGAGCACCAACTATGTGGAATTTGACAATGTCAACATGGGGGACAGGCCTGTGGCGGAAATACAGATAGTAAATACAGAGCGTGTCGCATATCGTCCGCAGTTGATGCATTTGCCGGAGTATCTGTCTGCCGAATATATGCCGGAAGTGCTTCCTGGCGGTCGCAGCGGTCGCATCCGTCTGACCCTGGACAGTGGAAAGCTGCCAATGATGGGGCTGAACAGGACAAGTGTCTATCTGGCCCGCTATATGGGTGACAAGGTGAGTGACCAGAACGAGTTGCAGGTTGCTGCAGTCTTGTTGCCGGCCTTTTCGCAGATGGATTCCACTCAACTGGCATTGGCACCTGTGATGAGGCTGAGTTCTACCGACGTGCATGTTTCGCCGGGCGAGAACGGGCGCTCTGTGACTCAGACAGTCATGATAACAAATGAGGGTAAGTCGACACTGACGATACAGCATGTGCAGGTATTCAACCGTGCCGTAGGCGTCGGACTTTCAGACAGGACTATTGCACCGGGTAAGTCTGCCAAGCTGAAGATCCAGGTCACGCCGTCTTTGCTGAAGAAGGAGAGGGCACGGCCTCGTGTGTTGCTCGTAAGTAACGATCCGCACCATGCCGCGGAGACAGTCAATATTATAGTCAACCGATAGAACAGATACCAAAAGATGGAACATCCCGAGAACAGTGCAGAGTTTGCCGGCCTTGTCGTGAACAAGGGAGTGGAGCAGCCTTCGAGCAGAAATCCGTATTTGCGCCGTGGCAGTTTTGTGCGCCGCAAGTTGACGGCTTCCGACTATGTGGAGGGTATCTTGAAAGGTAATCCGTCTGTCTTGGGCCAGGCCGTGACGTTGGTGGAGAGTACCTTGCCGGAACATCAGCAGATTGCCCAGGAGGTAATTGAGAGGTGTCTTCCTTATAGTGGCAACAGCGTACGAGTCGGTATCAGTGGCGTACCGGGTGCTGGCAAGAGTACCAGTATTGACGAATTCGGCATTCATGTGCTGGACGAATATGGAGGCAAGCTGGCAGTCTTGGCTATCGACCCCAGCAGCGAGCGTACAAAAGGCAGTATACTTGGTGACAAGACACGTATGGAAAAGTTGTCCGTTCACCCAAAGTCGTTCATACGTCCAAGTCCCTCGGCTGGCTCGTTGGGCGGTGTCGCACGCAAGACTCGTGAAACGATTATTCTGTGCGAGGCTGCAGGGTACGACAAGATTTTCGTCGAGACGGTGGGTGTCGGACAGAGTGAGACGGCATGCCACAGCATGGTGGATTTCTTCCTGTTGATACAGTTGGCAGGTACCGGTGATGAGCTGCAGGGTATAAAGCGTGGCATAATGGAGATGGCAGACGGCATCATAATTAACAAATGTGATGGCAACAACGTGGAGAAATGCCAGTTGGCAGCCACGCATTTCCGTAATGCCTTGCATCTGTTTCCCATGCCTGAGAGCGGATGGTCTCCACAGGTCCTGACTTACAGCGGATTCTATGGAATCGGCATAAAGGAGGTGTGGGATATGGTGTATGCCTATGTGGACTTCGTGAAGAAAAACGGGTATTTTGAACACCGCAGGGCAGAACAGGCGAAGTATTGGATGTATGAGTCAATAAACGAACACCTGCGTAACAGTTTCTACCAGAATCCTACGATAGATACAATGCTGAGAGGTGAGGAGCGTGCCGTGCTTGCCGGCGAGAAGACCTCATTCGTTGCCGCCAAGCAGTTGTTCGATATGTATCTTGCACTCCTCCATTAGCCATTTTGGGGTGCTGGTGGCACCGCATATCCCTATGGAACTGCAGTCCTCAAGCCAATGGGCGGAAATTTCATCGGCAGACTCTATCATATAGCTGTTGGCATTGACTTTCTGGCATTGTGTGAAGAGTACGCGTCCGTTGCTGCTTTTCTTCCCGCAGACAAACAGGATAAGGTCGTGACGTGAGGCAAATTCCTTTATGCCCGACATCCTGTTTGCCACCTGACGGCAGATGGTGTCAAAGTATGTGAATGTGGCTGCAGGGGATATGTGCTCCTTGATGTAGCTGACGATCTTGTTGAATCCGCTGAGCGACTTTGTCGTCTGGCTGTAGAGGCAGATGTCACGTGTGAAGTCGAGCTTGCATACCTCGTCGGGGCTTTCGATGACTATTGCATTGCCTTCTGTCTGTCCGACCAGGCCCAGGACCTCGGCGTGCCCGTTCTTCCCGAAGATTACTATCTGCTTGCTGTGCCTGGTGTCCGCAAGGTATTCCCGTTTGATACGTTCCTGCAGGTGTAGTACCACCGGGCACGTGGCATCAATGACCTGAATGTTGTTTTCGAGGGCCTTCCTGTATGTGGCAGGCGGTTCGCCGTGGGCACGCAGGAGGACCTTGGAGTCATGCAGCCTGTCAAACTCTTCGTGTCCTATGGAACAAAGTCCCATACGCTCGAGGCGGTCACATTCCTTCCCGTTGTGGACGATGTCGCCGAGACAGTATAGCCGGCCTCCGTCGCCCAGTTCTTCTTCGGCTTTGCCTATGGCGCGTGTCACTCCGAAGCAGAAACCGCTTCCTTCGTCAATTTCAATAACCATTCCTGCTGCTCTGGTATCGTGAGGTTGCTGTTGTCAAGGACTATGGCATCTGCCGCCTGCGTAAGTGGCGATATATCGCGATGTGTGTCAATGTAGTCACGCTCGCGGACGTTTTTCAGGATATCCTCGTATCTGACGTCTTCGCCCTTGGCAATCAGTTCGTCATAGCGGCGGCGTGCACGTATTTCGTCGCTGGCCGTTACAAAAATCTTGAGTTCTGCATCAGGAAATACTACCGTGCCGATGTCGCGTCCGTCAAGGATTACTCCGCCTTCACGCCCCATGAGCCGCTGTTTCCTGACCATTGCTTCGCGTACGAATCCCAGGGTTGCTATGGGACTTACGTTGTTACTGACTTCCAATGTGCGTATCTCCTTTTCTACGCATTTGCCGTTCAGATAGGTGTCAGGCCTGCCTGTTTCCGGGTTAAACTTGAACGTGATGTCTATCTTGGGCATAGCCTGTCTCAGTCCCTCCGTGTCTATGGCATGCCCTGCACCAATCAGGCCGTTCTGCATGGCGTATAGCGTCACGCTGCGGTACATGGCGCCTGTATCTATGTATATGTAACCCAGTTCGCGTGCCAGGTTCTTGGCCATGGTGCTTTTCCCGCATGACGAGTGACCGTCTATTGCTATCGTTATTCTTTTCATTGTTGTATCTGCTTGTCTGCATCTGTGAGTGACACAGATGGCTTTTTCTTCTTGCTTTGGAACGAATAGGCCGTAGTGATTGCTATCGTGGGAGCGCCGGAGTGATAGTTGCCGTAGGCAAGCCCCAGCTTGAATCGCTTTATGTTGATGCCGGCGCCAAAGGTAATTCCGGAGGCATTCGACGAACCCTCGGCAACCATGCATGTGGCTCGGCGGAAGTTGTATCCCAGGCCTACCCAGCACCTTCCTCTGAAGAGTGTCGCGTCGACTCCGAGGTCCAGGTGGTTCAGGAATACGCGGAAACCGCTGACATTACTCAGGTAGTATGCCTTGTCCCAGTGCAGCATGTCGTAGAGCATCACATGTACCCTTACCGGCCAGCTACCCAGGCCTTTGCTTATGCCGAACTGTAGGTCTATGGGCAGTTTCTCGTGTATTTCCCCAAATGCCTTGACCTGGCCTCCCAGGTTTGCTGCAACGAATGCAAAGGAGAGGTCGTTGTCAGGATTGAAGTAGCTGAGACCGAGGTCTACGGCCAATCCTATGGATGAGTAGCCTGCATAGTTGGAATACAGGAATTTGCCTGTGACTCCGCCTACCCAGTAGTCGCTTAGCATATAGCTGTATCCTCCGCCTATGGCCATGTCCAGGGCTCCGTTCTTGCCAAGGACGATTCCCTCGGTGTTGATGTTGGGCACGTTGCCATATCCTACGAATTGCGTGGTGATGCCCCATGACCCCCTTTCGCCTTGCGCCTGGACATAGCTTACGCTGCCTGTCTTGCTGCCTTTCATGTATGTCATGAAGTTGAGGTTCAGGGTCTTGTCGCTGACGCTGCTCATAAGGGCAGGGTTCTGGAAGATGAGTGATGCGTCGTCCTCAATGAGAGAGATGTTCTTCCCTCCCAGTGCTGTGGCATGGGCAGACGTGGGAAGGTTCAGGAAATTAAAAATGCTGGTACTCTCCTGTGCTGCTGCAGCCAATGGTAGCAGCAGCAGGATCAGGGCCGTTATAGTATGGCATTTGTGACTCATTGATGGTCTAAATCGTTTTCAAAGATATTGGTTTTTATAAGAATAACCCAATAGGGGTCATAAAAATTGCATTTTGACAGAAAAAATCACAGGCTACTTATACACAAATTAAAAAAATGTGCTACATTTGCCATTGCAGTAACGCTAAAAAATAAAAACAAATATAACTATGGAAACTATCAATGCCGTGAATGATGAGTTGCGCGGCCAGAAGTCTACGGGTATCCTTATTGGCTACATCCTGACTTTGGCGGCAATGTTTGTCGCATTCGAGTACACCCAGCGTGACGTTGCGGTTCAGGAGGAGGAGAAAATCTACGACATGGTGATGGAGGAGGATATGATTCCCATCACGCAACAGCAGGAGATAATGGCACCTCCACCGGCAGCAGCGCCGAAGGTCATCGATCCGATTATTAATATAGTCGACAACAATACCGAACTGCCAGAGCAGGAGGTGGAGACGACGGAGGAAGTCAATCAGGCAATTGTCACGACGACCGGTACTGGAGCCCCGACGGCTGTAGGTCCTGTAGGTCCAGTAGGTCCCGTGGTCGAGGAAGTCGATGATGACCGTATATTCGATGTCGTCGAGGAGAATGCCCAGTTCCCGGGTGGCGAGGGAGCATGTATGAAGTGGCTGTACGATCACATCAAGTATCCTTCTATCTGTCAGGAGCAGGGCGTGCAGGGACGTGTAATCGTTGCATTCGTTGTCAACAAGGATGGAAGTATCGTTGACGTAAAGGTCGTACGTTCACCAGACCAGCACCTTTCTGACGAGGCTGTGCGTGTTGTCAAGATGATGCCAAAGTGGAAGCCTGCACGTCAGGGCAACAAGACGGTGCGTTCACGCTTTAACTTGCCGGTTATGTTCCGTCTGAGCTAAAATATATTGTTGAAAATGTATACTTCAGAAGAAATTCTGGAAAAGATAAATCAAGGGCTGGCCGGACTCAATCTTGAGGGCCGGCCCTTTGGTCTTTACCAGCCGATCAGGTACGTCTTGTCCATGGGTGGGAAAAGGCTCCGCCCTGTGCTGATGCTTATGGCATATAATATGTACCGTGACGAAGTAGACTCGGTTTTGCCTGTTGCCTTAGGTCTTGAAGTCTACCACAACTACACGCTTTTGCATGATGACGTCATGGACCGGGCAGAGGTACGCAGAGGCAAGCCTTGTGTCCATGTCGTATGGGACGAGAACACCGCGATACTTAGCGGAGATACCATGTTGGTGCTGGCATACCGGCTGATAGCCGAAAGTCCCTCCAGGCATCTTAAGGAAGTGATGGACCTTTTTACCGGGACTGCGTTGGAAATCGGCGAAGGTCAGCAGTACGATATAGATTTTGAGGAACGGATGGATGTTACCGGTGACGAATATATCGAGATGATTCGCCTTAAGACCAGCGTGTTGTTGGCATGCGCCCTCAAGATTGGCGCGATGCTGGCCGGCGCATCGGCTTCCGATTCAGATGCCCTGTACCGTTTCGGCGAGAAGATAGGCCTTGCATTCCAGCTGCAGGACGATATGCTCGATGTCTATGGAGACTTCAATACGTTCGGAAAGAAGATAGGCGGAGACATCCTCTGCAACAAGAAGACCTATATGTTGATTCAGGCTATGGCATGCTCGTGTGGAAAAAGCCATGACGAACTGTTGCGCTGGATCAATGCGTCCGATTTTGATGCCGATGAGAAGGTAAGGGCCGTGACGGCGATATACGACGAGGTCGGTGTCAAGGGAATGTGTCAGAATCTGATAAACGAGTATTTCCACGAAGCACGTGTTATTCTCGAGAACGAAGTCAGGCTTCCGCTGGAGAAGAAGCAGTTGCTGTGGGAATACGCCCTGTCTCTGCTTGGCCGTGTGAGCTAGCCTCCGCCAACTATAGATGATAGATACCCATACCCATATATTCGAGCCGGAGTTCGACGAAGATCGTGACGACGTTGTAAGACGCGCTGCAGAAATTGGTGTTGAGCGATGCATGCTTCCGTGTATCAACGAGGATTCGATACCAAGGATGCAGGCAGCGGTAGAGCGCTATCCGGGCTTTTGCCATGCCATGATAGGCCTGCATCCGGAGGACGTGCATGCAGACTGGTTGGAAGTTCTCCAGAGAATGTGGGACAGGATAGATAATCCTGTTGCCGTGGGGGAGACAGGCCTCGATTTCTACTGGGACGACACATTCCGAAAGGAGCAGATAGATGCCTTTGAGTATCAGATATGCAAGTCGGTCGAGCTGGACCTTCCGCTGGTAATACACATGCGTAACGCCGAACCGCAGTTGCTGGACGCAATGGAGAGACACAAGGGGGACGGCATTCGTGGAATTTTCCATTGTTTCGGGGGCAGTCGTGAGAGTGCGCTCAGGATGATGCGATACGAAGGTTTCGTGTTCGGTATAGGCGGAGTGCTTACGTTCAGGAACAGCCGCCTTGCCAGGACCCTGGCAGATGTCGTTCCGTTGGACAGGGTAGTCTTGGAGACAGATGCCCCTTATCTGGCTCCCGTCCCGCACCGTGGTCATAGGAACGAGCCGGCATACTTGCCTCTTGTCGCAGGCAAATTGGCAGAGGTGTATGGTGTAGGCGTGGATAAGATAGATGAAATAACCAGTAGGACAGCCCGCGGCATATTCTCTATATAGGTGTCATGTCATTCGGAAACGTGATAAAAATATGAAACAAAGGTAACTTTTTTATGTATTCATGGTGATAAGTCCATAAAAAATGATATTTTTGTAACCGAAAAAGCTATTGGAGAGATGCTCGAGTGGCTTAAGAGGCACGCCTGGAAAGCGTGTAAACGCCAAAAGCGTTTC
>DFKL01000057.1 GCA_002373535.1 Prevotellaceae bacterium UBA3646
CGGCCTGGGCGTCAATGGAATTTACTACCTGCTTGTAATCGGTGTGGAAGTCTATCCCATATTTGCATAGCTTGGTAATGACTGATGCCCAGTATGAGTTGGTTTTGGCCATTATGTCGGCCTGATTGAGGATTATTTCCTTGGCTTTCTGAAGGTCGGCTGCATTAGGTGACTTGATGACATTCTGCATCTCGGTAATCATAAGCGGCAGTGCTGCCTGGCTCTTGGCAGGGTTTATCAGGGCAAGTCCGTTGATGATGTAGTGGATGCCTCCATCGGCATCTATGCTGATATCACTGTCGGCATAGGCGGAATATGCTGCGGCAAGCTCCTCGCGTATACTGCGGTCGTATGCCATTCCCAACATTCGTGAAGAGATGTCCAATGCTACGCGATTGGCTTGTGTATTGGGTGCTGCATTGGAGCGCCATACCTGTTGTGCTCGGTCTTGCGGTGTGCCCATAGGCATGGTAAAGTGGTTGGATACCTGACCACGGAATTCCCTTATATCCTTGTTCTTGTACGTATTGCCGCTATTGGGCAGGGATGCTATGTATGTCTTGATGAGGGGTAGTATTGCCTGCTCGTCGAAATTACCTACAATGACAAAGGTGAAGTCACGTGCATTGCCAAACATATCGCGTATTATTTCCAGAGACCTGTCGTATTCTATAGCCTGGATGTCCTGTACCTGCGGAAGACGGCCGAACGCGCTGCCGCAATTAAGGGTGCTGCCTAATGAGTCCTGGAATACAAGATCAGGATTGGTGCCTTGCAACTGCAGCACGCTGATTAGCTGCTGACGGAGGTTCTCAAAGCATTTCCCGTCTTTTGACAGGGATGTCATCTTGAGATAAAGGAGTTGCATCATTGTCTCAAGATCCTTGGGGGTAGAACTTCCTGATACGGTACGTCCCATCTCTGTTATACCCAATCCAATGCCGGCTTGTTTACCGGCAAGGGCCTTGCTGAGGTCCGTTGAGGAGAACTTGCCGACTCCACTGCATGATGCTATCTGACTGAGTAGCGTGCCTTCGACGGCTTGTGACTCAGGGAAGCATGAGAAACCTCCGTTTGCAAAACCTGAGAGTATTATCTCGTTGTCCTTGAAATCTGTCTTCTTTAATATTACCTTGACTCCGTTGGACAACTCAAGCTGATTGAAATCCAGGGCGTCGTTGTGAGTCGTCTTAACAATGCTGCCTGCCTGCGGAACGGTGGCCATAAGGGGTTCCTGTATAGTATTGTCCACGTATGCCGTGAGCGTGTCTGCCAACACCTTTGCCTTGGCTGCAGCCATGTCTGCGGCTACAGGATATGTCGCTCCATCGCGTTCGGCCAATGCGGCAAATACAACAAAGTTGTGATCCTGAAGCTTGATCAGCTGCTTGGCAAACATGTTTACGTACTGTACGGTTATATGAGGTACAAACTGTTTGTACAGGCTGTACTCCTGTTCAAGGGACGGAATAGGCTCCTTTTCCTGGAAGTGTGCGAGATACTGCTGTGTAAACTCTTCGTTTTTCATCTTTGTGCGATTGTCATAGGCTTTTTCCAGACGGGACATATACTCGTCGCTAAAACGCTGAAACTCGGTTGCCGTAAATCCGAACTCGGCTGCACGGCGTGCTTCAGCAAGTGTTGCTGCCCATGCCTCGACGACCTTACCCGGCTTGGCCTGAGTCGTTAGCTGAAATGCCTGCTTGGCATTTGAGACAAGAAACTCTCCGTAGCCTGCGTATGCTCCGAGGAAAGGACAGTCGGGCTCCTGTGACTTCTCGTTCAACCGTTCTGAGAGCATTGAGGTTATGGCACTCTTGATATACTGATAGGTAAGATATCCGACACTCATCTTAACGCTGTCCGGGACAGGGTCGTGCTTGATGAATGTCGAAATAAGATCAACGGGCTGCTCCTTGTCCTTGTCTATAATATAAATTGCCTGCTCATTGTCCGGTATTGCCTCTGGCATGACCTTGGCTGCGTTCTTTGCTACCTTGATCTTGCCAAACAGTTGCTGAATCTTCTTCTCGATGTGTGCTACATCGACATCACCTACGACTATGATTGCCTGATTGTCGGGACGGTACCACTTGTGATAGTATTCGCGCAGCACAGCCGGGTTGCAGCTGTCTATGACGGACATGAGGCCTATAGGCAGACGGTGCCCGTACTTGGAACCGGGGAACATGTCTGGCAATGCTCGCTCGATAAGGCGCATATATCCCTTCTGGCGCTGGCGGTACTCGTTGTGTACCACATCGCGCTCCTCGTCTATTGCCTGGGTTGAGAGTGTAATACCGTTTGACCAGTCCTTGAGTATCAACAGACATGAGTCTACTGCCGTAGTACGTGCTGTCGGCACGTCTGTAAAATAGTATACGGTACTTTCTATTCCTGTCGCTGCATTCAGATTGCGTCCATACTCCACTCCTATCGACTGCAGGTATTCGCGCAGGGTATTTCCCTTAAAATGCTCTGTTCCATTGAAGGCAAGATGCTCCAACAGGTGTGCAAGGCCACGTTGTGATTCCTCTTCCTGCAAAGAGCCTACCTTCTGGGCTATGTAGTAACTGGCTACTCCCTCGGGATATCCGTTATGACGAATGTAGTAGGTCAAACCGTTGGCCAGCTTGCCAACCTTGACTTCAGGATCCTGCGGGATAGGTGGCAGTTGTTGTGCAACTGCACTTCCAACAGACAGCAATAAAAGTACTGCTGCATAAATTCTCTTGAATCTCATTGCATACATTTTTAATAAATTATCGTTTATTCTATCTCATTTCCGCAAAAAGGACAATAGTGCGCGGAATCGGGCAACGGACTGCCACACTCCTTGCATCTTGCCTTTGTGTCGTCGTCTGTGGAATGGTCACGGCTCAGCTGGGCACTGACAATACCTGTCGGCACAGCTATTATAGTATAGCCGAGAAGCATCACGACGGCGCTGAGGATACGGCCGACATGTGTCACAGGGACGATGTCTCCATAACCGACTGTGGTCATGGTGACTACGGCCCAATAGATGCTGGTGGGTATATCGGTAAAGGGTGTTCCAGGCTCATTGCTCTCTACCATAAACATCAGCGTCCCGAGCGCTATAACCATGATTACGACAAAAAGGAAGAACACCATAATCTTGGGAAAACTCAGCCTGAGGGACTTGAGCAGCTTGTCTCCTTCTTCCAAAAAGCTGAATAGCTTGAACACCCTGAACACTCGTATAAGCCTGAATGTCCTCAGTATCATGAGGTACCTGCTTGCCGAGAAAAACAGACCAAGATAGAATGGCATCGTACTGAGCAGGTCTATGATGCCGAAGAAGCTGGTCACGTACTTGCCTGGGGATGGCGAGCAGTAGATACGGGCGATGTATTCGATGGTAAAGAATCCTGTGAATATATATTCCCATACTACCAGTGCCGTGTTCATCCAGTCCGGAATAGCTGGAATACTCTCGACGATGATTAGGACTATACTGAGCAATATTGCCCATAGGAGAGCTACATCAAAGGCTTTGCCCATCGGGGTGTCACTCTCGAAGATTATAACATAAAGACGTCGCTTGAGTTCATCATCGATGAACAAGCGACGCCATATAGTGTTCCGGTTGCTCACTTAGAACAAAGTATTCTCGATGATTTTACCCATCTGCCATACCATGCGCACGTTCAGTTCCCTGTCCAGGATAAGGATATCGGCATCCTTGTTGCGCGACAGTGATCCCTTACGGTCGTAGCATCCCATGATATGTGCCGGTGTCTCACTGACCATGCGACAGGCGTCCTCCAATGGTATCCCGGCCTGCTGCACGGCTGTGCGTATCAGGCGATCCATAGTGGCAATGGAGCCGGCAAGGGCACTGCGGTCGGAAAGCTTGCATACTCCGTCCTCGATAATCACGCGGGGGTCAAATGCCTCAGCATCGTCACCGGCGGCAGCAACTGCCAGAGCGTCGGTAATAAGTGCCATACGCTCGACACCCTTGATCTTGTAGCACATTCGCATAATCGTAGGTGGGACATGGATTCCATCGGCAACGACCTCGACGGTCATATCGTCCATGAGGTAGACGCTCTCAACTGTTCCCTCGTACTTGTATTCCTGCTTGTTATGGAATCCTGGCATCGCATTGTAGAAATGGGTAACATGTGTATAGCCGACCTCGTATGCTGCACGTACGTCCTTGTACTCGGCATTTGTATGGGCTATCGATGGCAATATGCCCTTCTCGGCACAGTACTTGCCAAACTGGATTGCTCCCGGCATCTCGGGCGCAGCGTCCCAACGTGCCAGACACGGACTGTTTTCCACGATGGGAATGTACTCGTTGGGATCAGGGTTCTTGATCAGCTCGGGCATCTGGGCACCTGCCTTCTTGGGGTTCAGGTAGTGTCCCTCGAGATGCAGTCCAAGAATGGAACTGTCCTTTTCGGCCATCAGCTTGTTACATGTCTCGACGGCTTTCTCTATCATCGGCACCGTAGAAGAGGACAATGTCGGATATATTGATGTAGTGCCATGCTTGGCATGGGCCGCACAGGCTATACGGAAAGCTTCCTCGGTTCCTTCCTGGAAATCGCGACCGCCACCTCCATGGACATGCATCTCTATACCGCCTGGGACGACATACATTCCCTTTGCGTCAATCACCTCTGCGCCAATGACTGCCAAGTCGCAGTTGGTCACCTCCAATATCTTGTTGTCACGAAGTATTATACTGCCATCCTTAAGCCATCCCTGCGGGGTCAGTATACGGGCATTGATAATCTGTGTAAGCATCTTATTTAACCATTGAGTAAACTACATCCATAATCTCCTTGCCCAGACGGTCGGCGGCCTCCATCGTGCCTGCTTCGCTGTATACGCGTATAATCGGCTCGGTATTTGACTTGCGCAAATGAACCCACTTGTCGGGGAAATCTATCTTGACTCCGTCGATGTCGTTAACCTCCTGATCCTTGTACAGGTCCTTGACTTTTGACAAGATTGCGTCCACGTCCGTATCTGGAGTCAGGTCGATACGGTTCTTTGCTATCTGATATGACGGATAGGTGGCACGGAGCTCACTTGCAGTCATTCCCTTCTTGGCCAGATACGTAAGAATCAGGGCAATTCCTACAAGTGCGTCGCGACCGCTATGGGCTGCAGGATAGATGACTCCGCCATTGCCCTCGCCTCCGATTACGGCATTGGTCTCATACATCTTGGTTACGACATTTACCTCGCCTACGGCTGCTGCATTATACCTACATCCTGCATAACGGTTGGTAACATCGCGCAGGGCGCGGGTAGAAGAAAGGTTGCTGACCGTATTGCCAGGGGTGTTCTGCAACACATAGTCGGCAACAGTCACCAACGTGTATTCCTCGCCATACATCGTGCCATCCTCGCAGAACAGCGCGAGACGGTCTACGTCCGGATCTACGACGAAGGCTATGTCATGGCCCCCCTTCTGCATCAAAGCCTTGATGTCACCAAGATTCTTTTCGAGCGGCTCCGGATTGTGTTGGAAATCACCGGTCGCCTCGGTAAACATTCCTGTATACTCAACTCCCAAACGGTCGAACAACTTGGGCAGGATTATGCCACCGACCGAATTCACCGCATCGAAGGCGACCTTGAACTTGCGTGCCTTGACTGCCTCTACATCGACGAGGGCAAGCCCAAGCACCATGTCTATATGCTTCTGGTCGTATGTGTCGTCCTCGCGATAGCTGCCAAGATGATCGACATCGGCATATTCGAAGTCTTCTGCCTCTGCTATGCGCAACACTTCCTCGCCCTGTGCCTTGTTCAGGAACTCGCCCTTCTCGTTCAGCAATTTCAAGGCATTCCACATGCGGGGATTATGACTTGCCGTAAGTATGATGCCACCGTCTGCCCCTTCCATTGCCACGGCTATCTCTGTCGTAGGGGTAGAGGCCAGACCTATGTTGACTACATCAAAACCCATACCCATCAGAGTTCCACAGACAACGTTCTTGACCATTTCACCGGAGATTCGCGCATCACGTCCAACAACAATCTTGTTGCTCTTGACAGGTGTGGTCTTGCGTATGAGCGTTGCATAAGCGCTCGTGAACTTGACTATGTCCAGGGGATTGAGTGTGTCACCAGCCTTTCCACCGATTGTTCCTCTGATTCCAGAGATTGATTTGATTAGTGTCATAGCTATTAAATTTGTTTAGAATGTTTTATATTTGCACCTACAAATATATAAAATTTATCAACACGTTATTCCGCAAGGGCCCTTTTTGCCATATTTTATTTTAAAAGCCTTGCCGTTTTTGCATAATTTGATTAACTTTACACACAAATCATACGTGTGTCCTGGCAAACTTGCTCCAAGCGATGAAGGTTACAGACCTTATTAACGACAATAGCCGCTGCCCATTTTCCTTTGAAGTCCTGCCTCCGCTGAAAGGCAATGGGACCAATGCATTGTTTGACACGATCGACCGTCTCAAGGAATTCGATCCACGATATATAAACATTACCACGCACCGCAGTGAATATGTTTACAAGGATCTGGGCGGAGGCATGATGCAGCGGCAGAAGATCCGCCGCCGTCCTGGAACCATCGCCATATCAGCAGCGATACAGCAACACTACGGCATACCTGTAGTTCCTCACATCGTATGCAGCGGACATACAAGAGAAGAGCTGGAGTACATGCTGTTAGACCTGCAATTCCTGGGAATAAGCGACCTGCTGGTATTGCGTGGAGACAAGGCAAAGGACGAAGCTACCTTTCACCCCACCGGAGACGGTCCTGTGCATGCTACAGACCTGATTGAACAGATACAAATGTTCAACAGAGGATATTTCTTCGATGGAACCGAAATAAAATGTCCAGGAGACAAGTTCCGGTTCGGTGTTGCATGCTACCCTGAAAAGCATGAAGAGGCGGCAAACATGGAAAGTGACCTGGAGGTATTGAGAAAAAAAGTTGAAATGGGTGCAGAATATGCTGTCACACAACTGTTCTACGATAATGAAAAATATTTCAGTTTCGCAGATCGTGCCCACAAGGCCGGAATAGACATTCCCATCATTCCGGGAATCAAGCCTCTGACAAAGCTCTCACAACTGACTATGATACCTAAGACTTTCCATTGCGACCTGCCTGACCCTCTGTACCGCGAGGCCGTAAAGTGCAAGACGGACGATGAAGTCAGACATGTAGGCGTCGAATGGGCAATATGCCAATGCCGCGAGCTTTTGAAAAGCGGAGTGCCTAATCTTCATTTCTACACTGTCAGCGCAGTAGACAGCATTACAGAGATTGCAAGAAGAATTTATCAGGCAAGTATAACATAACAGGCGAGAGTGGATTTCAACCAAATCATAGGACAGGAAGATATTAAGAAGCGACTAAAGGATATGGCCGCAGAAAACAAGATTGCACATGCAATCATGCTGTGTGACCCGTCTGGTGCCGGTGGCATGCCACTGGCTCTGGCTTTTGCGCGTCTTCTGCTTGTAAAAGACGAGAGCGACATAGCGATGCTTGACAAATGGGCACATCCCGACCTACATTTCTCCTTCCCCATATACAAGAAGAAGAGCACTGACCACCCAATATCCGATGACTATATAACGGAATGGCGAGACCAGTTGCTCCGCAACCCGTATTTTGACACGGAGGACTGGCTGAAAGACATCAAGGCTGAAAACCAGCAGATGGTCATATATGTAAGCGAGAGTGACTCACTACAGCAGAAACTTCAGCTGAAAGCCAGCCGCGGAGGCAGGCGCGTCGTCATCATGTGGCTTCCTGAACGCATGAAAGCAGAGGCTGCCAACAAACTGCTAAAAATTATCGAGGAGCCGCCACACGAGACTTATTTCCTGCTCGTAACACAGGATGCCGACAATGTCTTGGGAACAATACAAAGCAGGACGCAACTATTGCATGTCCCCGCGCTGAGCGAAACAGAAATAACCGATGCCCTGAAAGCTAACGAATCAATTTCCCAAGAAACCGCGGCAGCAATTGCCCATGTGTCAAACGGGAGCTACACCAATGCCATAAAACACCTGGAGGCGGGCAACGAACGACAGCTTTTCTTCGACTTGTTCGTCCAGTTGATGCGCATATGCTATACACGCAAGATTAAGGATATGAGGGCGTGGAGCGAAACCGTCAGCAACCTTGGACGAGAACGACAAAAGCGGATGCTAGAGTATTGTCAGCGACTGTTGCGAGAAAACTTCATATACAACTTTCAAAGACAGGAAATGGTGTACATGATGCCTGACGAGGCTCAGTTCAGTACAAAATTTGCCTGTTTCATCAATGAAAAGAACGTAATTCCAATAATGGAGGAGATGGAACGTTGTCAAAATGACATAGAACACAACGTAAATGCACGCATGGTCTTCTTTGATTTCTCCCTGAAAATGACGATGCTATTATTACAATAAAACAACACTATGCAATATGGAAAATAAATATATATGCGGTGGAGGACGCGGCCTGTGCGCGGGGGGATGGCATGCCAACCACTACACACAACTGAATGTATTCGACTATATGGCCGACGTTCCTGGCAATACAGAAGCTACAGACCTCGTGGAAGTACAGTTTAAGAATACGCGCAAGGGGTATTACCATAACAGCAACAACCTGGAACTGCACAAAGGAGACATTGTCGCCGTAGAGGGAACACCCGGCCACGACATCGGAACGGTAACAATGACCGGCTCGCTTGTCAACCTGCAGGCCAGGAAAGCCAACATCAAGAACCCTGAGGACATCAAGCGAATATATCGCATCGCACGCGAGTCTGACATAGAGAAATATCAGGCAGCCAAGGCACGCGAACACCAGACTATGATAGAGTCACGCCAGATAGCCAAGGACCTGGGACTGGAAATGAAAATAGGAGACGTCGAATACCAAGGAGACGGAGGCAAGGCCATTTTCTACTATATAGCAGACGGACGTGTCGATTTCCGTCAACTGATCAAAGTCCTGGCAGAAGTGTTCCACGTACGTATAGAAATGAAGCAGATAGGTGCACGGCAGGAAGCAGGACGTATAGGCGGTTTCGGACCATGCGGACGTGAGCTATGCTGTTCTACGTGGATGAAAAACTTCACAAGTGTAGGAACACCAGCGGCACGATTCCAGGACCTGTCGCTCAATCCACAGAAACTGGCAGGACAATGTGCAAAACTCAAGTGCTGCATGAATTATGAGGTAGACCAATATATCGAAGCGTCACGAAAACTGCCGCAACGAGACACGGTACTCAGTACCCAAGAGGGTGAATGGTATTTCTTCAAGGTCGACATCCTTCGTGGACGCATATCCTACTCCTCTGACAAACATCTGGCAGCCAACATCACAGAGATTTCCGCACAACGTGCTGCGGAGGTCATTGCCATGAACAAGAAAGGAGAGAAGCCAAGTTCCCTGACAGAAAACAGACTGCAAAAGTCAGAACTACCCATGGACCTGGCCACTCAGGAGGACCTCAACCGATTTGACAGCCAGTTCGGTGGCAAGCACAAGAAAAAGAAAAAAAGCAACCATCATGGCAAGAAGCACGGCAAGCCTAATACTGATAACCCTGCTGCTAAGTAGCTGCACAGGAGGAAGTGTCATACACCAGTTCCGCACAATAAACGGGAATGAGGGTTGGGTGCGTACAGATACCTTGACTTATGAAATACCTGAGATAAATGAGACACGTGACTACGCCATGCAGATACAGGTGAGGGTCGGTACACGGTTCCCGTATCGCAGCATCTATATTGCACGTGAGGTAAAACTGGACAATCCACATATGCTGAAATATGATACCATACGTATTGACATTAGCGACAATGACAAACATATAGATGCGTCCGGCGTCATCCTGTCCAGTATCAACGGAGATATCAAACCCATACGCCTGGTAAAAGGACAGAAGGGCAAAATAAGGCTGACACACTGTATGAGGCCAGAATCCATACCTCATATACTTGACATAGGAATCAACTTACACGAATTGTAGTTGACTCCTGTTTTTACAAAAGGCACGTTTCACGGCTCCAACCTGTCGGATTATACTGCCATGCATATCAGTGCAGTAACGGTGAACGCTATCAGTGCAGCATCCTGTTGCGTGCAGCATCTATCCTGAGGAATATAAACAACAGGATAGTAAAGCCCCACAGGGACGACCCTCCATAGCTGAAGAACGGCAACGGTATTCCGATAACCGGGGTAAGTCCCAAAACCATGCCTACATTTATGAAGACATGGAACATGAGGATGCTTAACACACAATATCCATATATACGTCCAAAGCGTAATGGCTGTCGCTCTGCCAGATGAATCAGACGCAGTATAAGCAACAGAAACAGCACTAGAACCAGCGTACAACCGACGAATCCCTCCTCTTCGCCTACAGTACAGAAGATAAAGTCTGTATCCTGCTCAGGAACGTACTTAAGTTTTGTCTGCGTACCGTTCAGGAAGCCCTTGCCATTAAGTCCACCGCTGCCAATTGCTATCTTTGCCTGAATCACATTATAGCCAGCGCCACGAGGATCATCCTCCAACCCCAGCAACACACGCACACGCGTCTGCTGATGCCTCTGCATAACTTCGTTCAACACATAGTCTACACTGTAGAAGAAACCTGTGCTAGCGATAGCAAATATGGCTATCATGGCATAGCTCAGCAACCTGTCGCGCAATGCCAAATAGAACAGATAGACTACCATTGCTGCCAATACCGTCCACTGTACCCAGCATATATCAAACGGAAACAAGTACTTGCAGAACAGCACCGCAAACATATATATGGAAGTGCCTATAAGAAGAACCCTGACAAACGGGCCGCGCAAGGGAGTATACACCCACATCATGACAGAAGAAAAGATATGTATGGCGGCAAGTACGAGAAACTCGCCCATTCCAATCTGTGCAATGCCCCACAAAGGCTCGTCTGCATAACGTATACCTACCACAAAATAAAATACAGCGGCTGCTCCACTGAACAAGATACTGCCAGCCATACCCTCGCGGTAGAACATAAAAAAGAATGCCAGATACACCAATGCTGATCCGGTTTCCTTCTGCATTATAATCAACCCCATCGGCACTAATACTATGACACTGCTAATAACCAGGTCGCGCCACTTCTCGAGTCTAAGGTCGAACGACGAAATTACCTTTGCTATGCACAGGGCCGTGCCGAACTTGGCAAACTCTGCCGGCTGAATACTGAACGTGCCTATCTTGATCCAAGACAAGCTTCCCTTGATATCATGGGCAAGAAATGGTGTCACGAGCAACAATGCAAGGAAGCCGATGTATATTATGTACGAGAAGCTTTCCACTATACGCTCGTCTATACACAGGATAACCGTCCCCAACAACAACGAAGTCAGGATCCATATCATCTGCATTCCACTACGGCTGCCAAAATCCAACAGCTGCGTACCTTCCTCAAAATCATAGCTGGCACCACATACGCTCATCCATCCCATACCCAACAGGGCAACAAATATAAACAGCGTAAACCAGTCAAGACTACGCAGGATGCCCTCGTCCTTTCTGCCAGGATTAGTCTGTATCATCGGCTTTAGATATAGAAATTGTATGCCTGTTCTCAAAAGTCTCTGCCTTGGCCATCGATGCCTTGCTCAATTTTCCGTTAATATACTGTTCCATCATCAATGCTCCTATAGGCACGCCGAAGTGTGCGCCGAAGCCGCCGTTTTCCACATACACGCAAACAGCAATCCGCGGTTTGTCCATAGGAGCAAACCCCATGAATGCCGAATGGTCACGGCCATGAGGATTCTGTGCAGTACCTGTCTTGCCACATACTTCATACATAGGTGTGTCGGCACCGCGACATGTTCCGCCCGTCACCGCCTTTCGCATACCTTCAACCACATATCGGTAATACGAAGGATGCACCTTCGTATACCGCCTGGCTGTATACAATGTGTCCAACTGCTCATCCTGGATATGCTTAACCACATGGGGGGTAATGAACCAGCCGCGATTGGCAATAGTAGCACACAGATTGGCAATCTGCAGCGGAGTCAGCAGAACCTCGCCCTGTCCTATGGCTATACTGATGACAGACAAACCTGTCCAGTCCTTTCCATATGCCTTGTCATAGTAATCCGCATTAGGTATCATGCCACGCTTCTCTCCAGGAAGGTCAATGCCCAGCTTATATCCGAATCCCATGCTTACCATATAATCCTTCCACGTGGTCATCGCATCCTGCACAGTCTTGTACTTCCTACGATTGCCCAGCATATAGTACAATCCCCAACAGAAATAGCCATTGCACGACGTTGCTATCGACGGAACAAGAGGAAGAGGAGCCGGGTGGCCGTGACAGCCTACTTTCATGCCTCCGCACCGGAAACCGTGACTGCACGGATAGGAAGTCTTTGTCGGGCTGAGGATACCCTCCTGCATGAACGTAAGTCCCTGACTGGTCTTGAACGTCGACCCTGGAGGATACAATCCCATGATAGCACGATTCAGCAGTGGCTGAGCCGGATCGCGATACAGCCTGACACTATTGACTCCACGTTGACGGCCTACCATCTTGCGAGGATCATATGTCGGTGAGCTGACCATGCACAAGACCTCGCCTGTGGCCGGCTCGATCGCCACTATCGCACCTTTCTTGCCCTTCATCAGGCGCTCGCCCAGTGCCTGAAGGTCCATATCCAACGACAGCGTTAAGTTGCGTCCAGGCTCTGGTGCGCAGTCCATCTTACCGTTCTGATACTTTCCCTTTATACGCCCACGGGCATCTCGCAGCAGGATTTCCACACCCTTCTCTCCCCGTAACTGTTTCTCATAGAAACGCTCGATTCCTAACTTGCCTATATAGTCACCACTCCTGTAATAACTGTCTGCCTCAATATCAGACGGACTCACCTCACCCACGTCACCAAGGACATGGGCTGCATACGGCATTGTATATTGGCGTATGCTTCGCTTCTGAACAGAAAAGCCCGGAAAACGAAAGAGTTTCTCCTGAAAGGCACTGAACTCCTCTGTACTCAGCTGACTCATGAACAACTGTTCCGTATAACTGCTGTAACCCGGATTACGATTGCGATCCCGTATCTCGTCCATGCGCCTCTCGTACCATTCCCTAGTAATACCAAGGGCATTGCACAGATCCACGGTGTCGATACCTTCCTGCTCCTTCATCACAACCATTATGTCATAGGCTGGCTGATTATATACCACCAACTTGCCATTACGGTCGGAAATACCTCCACGAGCAGGATACTGAATGCGACGCATAAAGGCATTACTATCAGCATTGCGCCTGAAATCGTCACTGAGCAACTGTAACGAGAAAAGACGCAGGATATATACAAATACAATAGCAAAAGCTATCGCACCAAGCACATATCTGCGCTTTCCCAGTTCGTAATTTCTCTCAGTCAGCATTTTTTCATGAACCGTAACGATTCGAAAGACATAGCCAGTACAAGACTTAAGGCGTAGCTGCTACACATGGAAACCAACAAATCCGTAATCCTGACGAACGAAAACACCTCCAGGGCAAAGTAGGCTGCATGGTAGACGCCAAGCATAATGGCCATATAGGCAAAATAAGACGGAGTTCCCATCGTGTGCAGCGACGGAACAATACCCTCGTCAGAATCCTTTGGCAACATCATCACCAGCAACGGGTGCTGAATAAACGAAGCCAGCGTCATGGCAGCTGCGCCCACACCGGGAGTATTGGCAAACATATCCATCACCACACCCGCGAGAAAAGAGATTGACATGCTTACAATACGGTTCTCGTCCAATGGCGTATACACAACCAGCAACACACCCAGCAACGGAGTTGCATAGCCCCACAGATGGATATAATCCAACACAAGCACCTGCAGTGCCAGCACCAGTAAAACCTGACGTATGCGCCCCATATACTATATCATTATCTCTTACCCAGGATTACAGACACATTACGTACTTTTGCCAAATCGGCAGAAAGCACAATCACCGGCTCATAGCTCTGACCGTCGCTACTGTTGCGCACCTGCAATATCCTACCGACAAAAATTCCTTCCGGAAAAGAACTGGAGTAGCCACTTGTCTCTACTGCATCTCCCTTCTTCAGAACCGCATGACGCGGTATGTCGTTAAGCAGGGCAATCAACGGACTTCCGCCATCCCAATGCAGATAGCCGAAATAACCACTGCCACGCAAGCGACAACTTATGCGACACTTACTGTTCAAAACAGGTATTACAAGGGCTGAGTGTCCTGATACCTGACTTACGATTCCTACGACTCCTGTACCGGTGACAACGCCCATCTCGGGACGCACACCATCACGGCTGCCACGGTCAATGGTAATAAAATTATCCCTCTTTGTAATGCTGTTACCTATGACACGCGCATCCAACATACGCAACGAGTCCAACCGCTCCGCCATAAGACGCTCGGTCAGCGAGGAATCGCGTGTAGCTTCCTTCAACTGCTCACGCAACCTCGAAAGCTGCATCTGGAGAATTACGTTCCTTTCGGTCAAAATCCTATTCTCAGTGCCAAGATGGACATAGGATATTGCCTCCGCCTCCCATCCGCGTATCGTACTCACTACTGAATTGGCACTGGTAAACCACAGACTGCCATGGTAACTGTTGAACTGGAACAACAATACAAAGCTGACGCACTCCAACAGGACAAACGTCAGCGTATGCAAGTTTCTGTCGATCCAGTCAAAAATCACCCTCATTCAATATATCACATCAGGAATGGGAAATCATGGACATGCTTAAGAGCGACACCAGTACCCTTGGCTACACAATGCAGGGGATCATCTGCCACATGGAACTCGATGTCTATCTTTTCCGTCAAGCGGCGAGCCAAACCTTTCAGCAAAGCGCCTCCACCAGCCAGATATATACCGTTCTTTACTATATCTGCATACAACTCCGGAGGTGTTTCCTCCAAAGCCTGCAACACTGCAGCCTCTATCTTGGCAATAGTCTTCTCGAGGCAACGGGCAATCTCCTGGTAGCACACGTCTACCTTCATCGGCAACGCCGTGATACGGTTAGGACCATGTACGGTGTAATCGTCGGGAGCCTCGTCGCCCAGATCAGTAAGTGCAGCACCCACATTAATCTTGATACGCTCTGCCATACGTTCTGAAACTTTCACGTTATGCTGACGCGACATGTATTCCTGGATATCTGCCGTCAGCTCATCACCTGCGACACGCAACGACTTGTCTGCCACGATACCGCCCAGGCTTATAACGGCTATCTCGGTACTGCCTCCGCCTATGTCGACAATCATGTTTCCCTCAGGAGCCAACACGTCCAGGCCAATACCAATGGCAGCTGCCATTGGCTCATATACCAAGTATACCTCGCGTCCACCGGCATGCTCGGCACTGTCACGAACAGCACGCAGCTCGACCTCGGTACTGCCGCTCGGGACTCCAATGACCATCTTCATAGACGGGCTGAACAGGCGCGAACCTGTATGAACCTTCTTGATAAGGCCACGAATCATCTGCTCGCAAGCATTGAAGTCGGCAATAACTCCGTCACGCAACGGACGAATCGTACGGATATCCGGATTGGTCTTCTCGTACATCAGCTTAGCCTTTCCACCTACCGCCAGCATCTTCTCTGTACGGCGATCCAATGCAACCACGCTGGGTTCGTCAACGACAATCTTTCCATCATGTACGATGATGGTATTAGCCGTGCCCAAATCCATTGCAATTTCTTTGGTAAAACTAAAAAATCCCATAATATCTTTTTTCTATAATAATTCAAAAAAACAATCCATATCGTGTCGGCTTTCCTACCTGACGAAATAATCATGGATGGCTGCATCATAGTGGCTTGAGACTCCGAAAGCCCTTGCAGCAAACCACTTGCGATCCTCCAGGTCACTCGTTCCGCCCTTCTTATGCAAAAGTTCCAGCAAAGGCTGGTATTCTGCCTTGGAAGGAACAATTACGACATCACGGAAATTCTTGGCTGCCGCACGTATCAGGCTTATGCCGCCTATGTCTATCTTCTCAATAACATCTGCTTCACCGGCACCGCTGGCCACAGTCTGCTCAAACGGATAGAGATCTACGATTACCAAATCTATTTCAGGAATCTCGTACCTGATCATCTGCTCACGGTCATCTGCCAGTCCACGACGTCCCAGGATACCTCCGAACACCTTGGGGTGCAATGTCTTTACGCGACCACCCAGAATACTGGGATATCCGGTAACATCCTCGACCTTGGTACAAGGAATACCGAGTTCCTCTACGAAAGCCCGGGTACCACCGGTACTCAACAATTCCACCCCCTCGGCATGCAACTCTCTCAGAATCGCTTCCAGTCCATCCTTATAAAACACACTAACAAGTGCTCTCCTAATCCTTCTCTCTTCCATTTTTTATACAACCGTAACTGTTTTTGTCTAAGTGCGTACATTGAAAGGATTTGACCCCATATCCAAATTCTGCCTTGATTCATCAAAGGAGGTCGTTCCTGATTCATTATCTCCCGGTAAACACGGGCACATTCTACTCCCATTGGTCAGGAACGCCAGAGCCTGACTCGTACCATTTTACAAGATGCAGGTCAAACTGCAGAGTAGAGTATGCCGGAATAGTTCCCTTTTCAGTAGAACCGTACCCAAGCTTATGAGGTATATAAACCATCCAATGGTCACCCTCCTTCATATACTGCAAGGCTGTCCTCATTCCTTCTACCATACCATCGATGCTCATCAGGACAGGCCTTGCCGTAGATGGACTATACTCGCCATAGAAAGACGTTGAGAACACTTCCTGTACCACGGCTTTCTCACTGCCATTACCGGTATAGTTAAGGGTCGGCATAAGCATTCCACGGAAAGAAATATGCACCGAGTCGCTATGGGTGGGCATTCCTTTCCTGACAGACTTCTGCAATTCTTCACCTGTCAGCTCGTTACCCAAATCCTTGATACATATCGAGTCCATAATGCCACCTGCGTCCTCCTGTACCCTGTACAAAGTACGTATTATACGCCACTGGCAATGATCCTCCCATTCATCACCCCACTGAGCTTTCGACTCATCCATGGCGGCATGCACCGAATCATTGACAATGCCTTCCCACCACACGGCGTTACGTGCCTGCCAGTCGTAGAACGGATCAAACGTGTCGTCAGACTCATCGCAGGACACAAACACAGCACCGGCGACAATGGCAAATATCAGAGTCTTACAAAGTTTCATCTACAAAAGGTTCTTGAGTAATGACGTGATGCTTACCTTATCCTCGATTATACCACGCAGTTCACCTATAGCCACACGACGTTGCTCCATAGTATCACGGTCGCGGAGCGTCACGGTATTATCCTGAAGGGTCTGCTGGTCAACAGTAACACAGAACGGGCAGCCTATGGCGTCCATACGGCGGTAGCGCTTACCTATCTGGTCCTTTTCCTCGTACTTGCAGTTAAAATGGAAACGCAAATCGTTGATGATTTCCTTTGCTTTCTCCGGCATGCCGTCCTTCTTTGTCAGAGGGAACACTGCCAGCTTTACAGGAGCGAGTGCCGCCGGCAGGTGCAGGACGGTACGAGTCTGGCCATCAGCAAGCCGTTCCTCCTCATAGCTATGGCACATAATCGACAGGAACATGCGGTCGACGCCTATCGAAGTCTCGATCACATATGGTGTATAGCTCTCGTTGCGCTCCGGATCGAAATACTCAATCTTCTTGCCGCTGTACCTGGCATGCTGACTAAGGTCAAAATCCGTACGTGAGTGGATACCCTCCACCTC
>DFKL01000079.1:0-198 GCA_002373535.1 Prevotellaceae bacterium UBA3646
CAGCGCCCTTGGGCAGGTATTTCGTTGCCGTCTTTGTGCCGCTGAAATCTACTACGGGATATCCCTCGTTGGTAGTGGCAGTGCTTGTGACGCTCCATCCGTCCAGCCCCTGTGCATCGAGCTTGCCACCTCGGCGATTGACTGCCTCTGGAGTATATTGTGCCTGAACGATAGGTGCTGCAAGGATGCTGCTGCCGA
>DFKL01000079.1:284-2695 GCA_002373535.1 Prevotellaceae bacterium UBA3646
CTTGGCTCCTGCCATGTGCGCTTGTCGGCGGCAAAGTCGGCAAACAGCGGACGCAGATAGCTGCCATTGTTGCTGGTCACCTGCCATGCCGTGCTGTAGGTGTAAGGCAACAGGCGGTAACGGAAACGTATCTGTGCGGCAATGGCATCATAGACGGCATCGCCTGGCTTGCCAAACTCCCATATCTCACGTGAGCAGTCGGTGCCGTGGCTGCGGAAGACAGGACAGAACAACCCGTACTGCATCCAGCGCACATAGAGCTCCTGAAACTGCGGATTGCGTGGTGCCGAACCGCTGCCGCGGGTGTTGTAGCCACCGCAGAAGAAGCCGCCGATGTCAGTATTGAAATTAGGACAGCCCGTCATGCTGTAGTTCAGACCAAGGGGTATCTGATTGCGCAACACCTCCCACGAAGAACTCACGTCGCCACTCCACAGTCCCGAGCCGTAGCGCTGCTGACCGGCAAAGGCAGAACGTGTCATGATAAATACTCGCTTGTCGGAGGTTGCCTTGCGCTGCTCGTCATACACACCGCTGACGGTAGCCAACGGGAACGCATTGCGATAGCGACGCCATGTGCCGTCGCCGGCACGGTGGTCGTAGTCTGACTCCTGCGGATTAAAGCAGTCGGGGTCGGTGGAATCCATCCACCACGCATCGGTGCCCTCGTTGAGCAGGTTGGTAAGATGCCTCCAGTAAATGTCGCGCGCCTTGGGGCTGAAAGCATCATAGACACGCACTCCGGAAGGATAGTCCATGCGAGGAGGCCACTGGGGCAGTCCGCTCTGAGGCCATGTCTGGAAGTCGTAGAGCAGCCCCAGCGAGTCGAGCTCACGATATTGCTTTGTCTTAGGACCGAAGCTTGCCCAGATGCTTATCATGAAATGGGCATGCTGACGGTGTACCTCGTCAATCATCTTCTTTCCGTCAAGGAAGTCCTCGTGGATGAACTCCATGGCATTCCACGTGTAGTTGGAACCCCAGTACTGCCAGTCCTGAATGATGCCGTCGAGAGGTATCTGGCTCTTGCGGTAGCGGTTTACAACGTTGAGCAGCTCCTTGGAAGACTTGTAGCGTTCCTTCGACTGCCAGTAGCCGTAGGTCCACAGCGGGAACATCGGTACCTGTCCCGACAGCGTGCGCATCTCGGCGATGTTGCCATCGACGGAGCCGCCCAGCATGAAGTAATAGTCAACACCATCGCCAACCTCTGACGACAGTTCCATCTTGTTCTGTCCAGTAGCATCAAAGACGGTGCGGGAATAGTTATCCCAATATATAGACCATCCGCGGATGCTCTGGAACACAGGCTGGAAATCCTGCAGGTTCGACTGCTCCATCTCCACGCGCTTTCCGCGATGTGACAGCTTGCCGTCCTGCAATGTGCCGAGACCATAGATGGGCTCGTCTTTTTGCAAGGCAAACGCCGTCGTGACACGATAGGCTCCCTTGTCGGGACCGCTGGTGCGCTCCTCGAAACCATAGGACAGTTCGTGTAGCAGATTCTTTATCCTGCGACCCTCGAAGCTGACACGACCAGTTGCCTTATTGACGCGGACAGTCAGTTCGCTGCTGCTCAGAGATACCTCGCTGCCGCTCTCGCCACGCTTGACTGCGATGTCCTGCGGCTGCGCCGTGACGACAAGGCTGGGGTGGGAGATGGTGCGTCCTGTGGGCACCTTGCTGATGTGTACTGTGCGGGGAGTGAAGAACTCTACGCAGATGTCTGTGGAAGATGTCTTCATCACTGTAGGCTTGGCAATAATAGGCAAGGCAAACAGTAATAACAATAGGCTGGAGAAAAAGTTTTTCATTTTATTATTGTTTTTTGGTACTTTAATGGGTCTAATGGGGCTAATGGGGCTAATGTTCAATCCTCAATGTTCAATTCTCATACTCCGTCGTGTCTTCTATGCCGGCAGCGGCGAGGGCTTCTTTGCGTTCGATGCAGGTGCCGCACTTGCCACAATGCTTTGCACCACCTTTGTAACAAGACCATGTCTTGCCGTAGTCTATGCCCAACTTCTTCCCCCTGACAGCGATGTCGCCCTTGGTGATGTCGGTATAGGGGGCAAGAATCTGCAAGCCTTCATATGTGCCGGCAGAGATGGCAGCGCTCATGGCAGAGACAAACTCCGGACGGCAGTCGGGATAGATGGCATGGTCGCCACCATGATTTGCCATCATAACATATTTCAGCCCACGGCTCTCAGCCATGCCGGCAGCAATGGCAAGCATGATGCCGTTGCGGAAAGGCACCACGGTACTCTTCATGTTCTCGTCGGCATAGTGACCCTCGGGAATCTCTTCGCCACCAATGAGCAGGGAAGACGTAAAATACTTCTGCATGAAGTTGAGGGGAATGACTATTTGCGGAATACCAAGCTGCTCACAATGCCATTTTGCAAAAG
>DFKL01000053.1 GCA_002373535.1 Prevotellaceae bacterium UBA3646
TCCTGAAGGCTCCTACGAAGAAGATTCCTTTCTTTGACTTCGAGGTACCGACATCGCTGCCTAACGTAAATCCTGCCATCCTGGATCCTCGCGACACGTATGCAAATGCTGCGGAGTGGGAGGAGAAGGCCAAGGATCTGGCCGCACGCTTCATCAAGAACTTCGACAAGTATGCGACAAACGAGGCTGGCAAGGCCCTGGTGGCTGCCGGTCCGCAGTTGTAAGACCGTATTTCGCGCAATCGCCGTGTGTGATTGCCGACTGTAATAAGGAACTCCCTGTTCGGAAGAACGGGGAGTCCTTTTTGCAATATGGGGGGAGTGGTTCAATTATTATGTCTCTTGCTGCTGATTAGTGGTAAAAAAAGCATATCTTTGTAAAAACAGAACTGAAAACATTGTTTTTTGAAATGACGAGAAAAATATTGTCCTTCCTGACAGTGCTTGCCTGCTGTGTATGTGTACAGGCGCAAGTCAAGGAGCATCGTCTGTTCCGCTTTGAGCGCAGTACGAATGACAACATCGTCTGCTATGACGTGAGGCTTAAGGACGGCAAGCTGGACATGGAGAAACCGATGGAGGTGTACTGGTCTAACCTGAAACATGAGTACAGGCGGATGTCCGGGCTGAACGTGTTTGAGCGCAGGTTTGTCTTCGGATACAACATACGTGGCAAGGGGAAAGACGAGGTGAGTTTCGTGCTGCGTGCCTCGAACAAGAAACTGATGCACGTGCGCCTGGTTGACGGCAGGTGGCGCGCGGTGACGGACATCTCGGGCCGCAAGGCTTACATCACACGAATGTATGTCAAGATGAAGTCTGCAATGAAGGCTGAGTACCTGGACATTCATGGAAGGGACCTGGAAAACGGGAATGAGGTGACTGAGAGACTGAAGAATTAGGCACAAACGGTGCCCTTGTACAAAATAAAGACACTGATATGATTAACTTCACTGTAGGACCTGTACAGTCCAGCGATGCCGTACGTGCCGTCGGAGGGGAACAGGTTCCTTATTTCAGGACGGCTGAGTTTTCCGAGACTATGCTGGAGAACGAGCGTCTGATAAAGAAATTTGCGCACGCGACGGATGACAGCCGGGTGGTTTTCATGACTTGCTCGGGCTCGGGTGGCATGGAGACTGCCATCATGAACTGCCTGACGTGTGAGGACAAGGCTTTGGTAATAAACGGTGGAAGCTTTGGCGAACGTTTTGTGGAACTGCTGAGGCTGCACGGGATTCCTTTTACGGAAATCAAGCTGGAGCATGGCAAGGCTTTGAAGCCTGAGCATCTTGCCGGATTCGAGGGACAGGGATATACGGCTTTCCTGCTGCAGAAACATGAGACGTCAACGGGTGTACACTATGACATTGACTTGGTTGCCGACTTCTGCAAGCGTAACGGCTGTTTCCTGATCGTAGACACGATTTCCACGTTCCTGTGTGATCCGTTTGACATGGCAGAGACGGGAACGGGGGTGATGATTACGGGCAGTCAGAAGGCTCTGGCGTGTGCCCCAGGCATTTCCGTCATGGCTCTTGCCCCGTCTGCCATAGAGCGTATAGAGAGGAACAGGTGCTGCTGTCAGTACCTGGACCTGAAGCTGGCACTGAAGAATATGGACCGTGGCCAGACGCCATGGACGCCTGCCGTGGGCATACTGCTGCAGATTAACGTCCGTCTGAAGGAGATTGAGGCCATGGGAGGTGCCGATGCCGAGATTGCACGATGTGCAGGGTTGGCAAGCTACTTCCGCAAGAAACTGGCTGAGATGGAGTTGCCGTTTGAGGTGGTGAGCGAGAGCCTGAGCAACGCGGTGACGCCGCTGCATCCGACGACGCAGTCTGCATACGAGATATTCCTGAAGATAAAGGATGAGTATGGCATGTGGATATGCCCCAACGGCGGGGATATGAGAGATTCCGTATTCCGTGTCGGTCATATAGGATATCTGCACAAGGAAGACTACGACAGGCTGCTTGCTGCATTTGACGACCTTCGCAAGAAGGGATTTATTTAGCCGGACACACTACATCTATTGCATGAAAGGTATGAAGAAGGTTATCACATACGGGACTTATGACTTGTTCCACCAGGGTCACTATAACCTGCTGAAGAGAGCCAGGGAACTGGGCGACTACCTGATCGTTGGGGTCACCACGGACAACTTTGACCTGGAGAGGGGCAAGATGAACACTTGCAACAACGTGATGGAACGTATCGAGGCGGTAAAGGCTACCGGCCTGGCTGACCAGATTGTGATAGAGGAATACCGTGGACAGAAGATTGACGACATTCAGAAATATGGTGTAGACATCTTTGCCATCGGTTCTGACTGGGAGGGCTACTTTGACTACCTGAATGAGTTCTGCAAGGTGGTGTACCTGCCTCGTACCCAGGGTATCTCGTCGACACAGCTGCGCGAGGAACGTCCTACCGTCAATATCGGAATTATAGGTACCGGGAGCATTGCCTCGCGCTTTGTCCCGGAATCAGGAAACGTGAACAGTGCAGTAATTACGGCTGCATATAATCCTGACGCGGAGGCGTGCAGGGCTTTCTGCGAAAGACATGGCATCCCGTGCGCTGCCGACAGCCTGGAGGCTCTTATGTCAAACTGCAATGCGGTATATATTGCCTCGCCGCACTACACGCACTATGAATACGCCAAGTCGGCCTTGCTGGCCGGCAAGCATGTGCTGTGCGAGACTCCGTTTGTCTTCAGCAAGGCTGAGGCCGACGAGCTGTATGGAATTGCCGAGAATGGCAG
>DFKL01000046.1 GCA_002373535.1 Prevotellaceae bacterium UBA3646
ATGTCTGAAATTGAAGCAAAAGTAAAAGAGATTATTGTGGACAAGTTGGGTGTTGACGAGGCTGACGTAGTGCCTGAAGCAAGCTTCACCAACGACTTGGGTGCCGATTCTCTGGACACAGTGGAGTTGATCATGGAGTTCGAGAAGACTTTCGGTATCACCATTCCCGATGACAAGGCTGAGAAGATTTCTACGGTAGCTGACGCTATTGCCTATATCGAGGAGAACAATTAAGCAGGCTTTAAGAACTGGTTACATAGTGGTTTGGCGGTTTGTGTCGGTGGTTTGTACCACTTGCCACTGAACCATCAAGCCACTTTTTATATATAGATGTATATGGAACTGAAAAGAGTTGTCGTAACTGGCATCGGGGCTGTGACTCCACTGGGCAACACTGCCGACGAGACGTGGCGGAACATGCTGGACGGTGTCAGCGGTGCCGGACCTATCACACACTTTGACGCAAGCAGGTTCAAGACTCAGTTTGCCTGTGAGGTGAAGGATTTCGATGCCACACAGTATGTTGACCGCAAGGAGGCTCGCAAGCTGGACCCGTATTGCCAGTTTGCCATTGCTGCGGCCCAGATGGCCGTAGAGGATTGCGGCATGGACCTGGAGAAAGTGGACAAGAACCGCGTGGGAGTCGTGTTTGGCGTGGGCATCGGCGGCATGAAGACATACGAGGAGGAGGTGAGCAACTATGCCTTGACGCACGAGGCGGCAGGACCGCGATTCAATCCTTTCTTCGTCCCCAAGATGATTGCCGACATCTGTGCCGGACACATCAGCATAAGGTATGGTTTCCACGGCCCTAACTTCATCACGTCAAGTGCATGTGCAAGCAGCACGAATGCGCTGGCCGAGGCTTTCAACCTGATAAGGCTGGGCAAGGCGGACATGATAGTGAGCGGTGGTGCCGAGGCTGCCATTACGTGTGCCGGTGTGGGTGGCTTCACTGCCATGCATGCCCTGAGCACGCGCAACGACGAGCCGCAGAAGGCAAGCCGCCCGTTCAGCGCAAGCCGCGACGGATTCGTAATGGCCGAGGGAGGCGTGTGCCTGATACTGGAGGAACTGGAGCATGCCAAGGCTCGCGGTGCCCGCATATATGCCGAGATGGCCGGTGCGGGCATGAGTGCCGACGCTCACCATATAACGGCTTCGCACCCGGAGGGCCTGGGTGCCGTACTGGTAATGCAGAATGCTTTGGACGATGCCGGCATGACGCCTGGGGATATCGACTATATCAACGTCCACGGCACCAGCACGCACGTAGGTGACATCAGCGAGGTTAAGGCTATAAAGGTCGTCTTTGGCGAGGATGCATACAGGCTGAACATAAGCAGCACGAAGTCCATGACGGGTCATCTGCTGGGTGCCGCCGGTGCCATCGAGGCCATGGCAAGCGTAAAGGCCGTGGCGGAGGATATCGTTCCACCTACCATAAATCATGAGGAGGGAGACGACGATCCGGAGATTGACTACAAGCTGAACTTTACCTTCAACAAGGCCGAGAAGCGTGTGGTTCGTGCTGCATTGAGCAACACGTTCGGATTCGGCGGCCACAATGCCTGCGTAATATTCAAGAAGTTTGCAGGATAGTGACTAAGGTTTTGCGCTGAGGTGAACGTAGCTTTAGGAAATATGATAGACGCGGTGAAGTTGCCTTTCCGCAGGGACAGGCAACTTTATCGCTCTTTTTTCGATATACTGGGCTTCTACCCACGTAACCTGAGACTGTACCGCCAGGCCCTGATGCACAAGAGCGTGCAGGAAGCGGACGGCAAGAGGTGCCGTGAGAACAACGAGCGTCTGGAATATCTGGGGGATGCCGTCCTGGATGCCGTGGTAGGAGACATAGTCTTCCGTAGGTTCGGTAGACGCCGCGAGGGGTTCCTGACAAATGCACGAAGCAAGGTGGTGCAGCGCTCTACACTGGGCAGGCTGGCTGAGGACATGGGGCTGACGGACCTGATACGTAGCGACCTGACATCGAGGAACCATAACAGCTACATGGGCGGCAATGCCTTTGAGGCTGTCGTGGGGGCTGTATATCTGGACAGGGGATACGAGGCCTGCATGTGGTTCATGAAGAACCGCGTGATAGGAAAGTATATCGACCTGGACAAAATGGCTGCCCAGGAGGAGAATTTCAAGAGCCGGCTGCTGGAATGGTGCCAGAAGTCGCGGGTAGGGGTTGAATTCGTCCTGAAGAAGGTCGGTGCAGAGGGCAGGTCGCGCTCTCCGTACTTCGTGTCATGTGCCGTGGTGGCAGGCGTGGAGTGTGGCGAGGGCCGCGGATACAGCAAGAAGGAGAGCCAGCAGAAGGCTTCTGCCCTGGCTCTGAAAAACATCAGGAAGGATGCTGCCCTGAGGCAGCGTATAATGGATACGGTAAAGGAAAATGAAGATAACTCCACTGATAAGGCCGATATTCCTGTCAAGGCTGGGTAGGCTGGACAGATACCGGACGCAGGCGGAAAGGCTGCAGATGCAGGTGCTGTGCAGGCTGACGTCCAAGGCCAGGGACACGGAATGGGGTCGCACACACGGATTCGCCGACGGCATGGGATATGAGGCCTTTGCTGCTTCGTCGGCCGTCAATACGTATGAGGACCTAAAAGGGTATATTGACCGTATGCGCCAGGGCGAGAGGGATGTACTCTGGCCTGGAACGGTGAGATGGTATGCCAAAAGCAGCGGCACGACTAACGACAAGAGCAAGTTCATCCCCGTGAGCAAGGACGGACTGAAGGATACGCACTATGCCGGCGGCAGAGATGCCGTAGTGTGGTACCTGCGCAACAATCCTGACAGCAGGCTGTTTGACGGCAAGGCTCTGATACTGGGAGGGAGCCATGCTCCCAACTATAACCTGAGAAAATCGCTGGTGGGCGATCTGAGTGCCATACTGATAGAGAACTGCAATCCGCTGGTAAACCTGGTGCGTGTTCCCGACAAGGAGGTCGCATTGCTGTCGGACTTCGAGGAGAAGAGGGAGCGCATTGCGCGTATGACGGTAAACGAGAACGTCACGAACCTGAGCGGGGTCCCGTCGTGGATGCTGGCCGTACTGAACCGCATACTGGAGATTACGGGGAAGGAGGACATGACAGGGATATGGCCTGACATGGAGGTTTTCTTCCACGGCGGCGTGGCTTTCACGCCGTACCGCAGGCAATACGAGCGTCTGTTCCCTTCGGACAGGATGCACTACATGGAGACGTATAATGCCAGCGAGGGGTTCTTCGGCCTGCAGGACGAGCCTGGCGACAGCGCCATGAGCCTGATGCTGGACTATGGGGTGTTCTATGAGTTTATTCCAATGGACGAGCTGGAGAGCGAGAATCCCCGGGTGGTGCCATTGTGGGGCGTGGAGACGGGAAGGAACTATGCAATGGTGATATCTACCAGCAGCGGCCTGTGGCGGTATATGATTGGCGATACGGTACGGTTTACGTCGGTGAATCCGTACAAGTTCGTCATTACAGGGCGTACCAAGTTCTTTATCAATGCGTTTGGCGAGGAGCTGATCGTGGACAATGCCGAAAAGGGTCTGGCAGAGGCTTGCAGGGTAACAGGCGCCGAGGTCCTGGAGTATACTGCGGCGCCTGTGTTCATGGACGAAAGCGGCAAATGCCGACACCAGTGGCTGGTGGAGTTTTCGAGGAAGCCGGACAGCCTGGAGCACTTTGCCGATGTCCTGGACAGGACGCTGCAGGAGGTTAACTCGGACTACGAGGCTAAGCGTCACAAGGATATTACGCTGCAGAGACTGGAGCTGAGGGTGGCCAGGAAGGGCCTGTTCCACGAATGGCTGGCAAGCAAGGGCAAGCTGGGGGGGCAGCACAAGGTTCCGCGCCTGTCCAACAACAGGAAGTACATAGACGAGATGCTGGCTATGTAGGTGTGTATGAGGAAATATACGATATATCTCATTATTGCCCTGGCCACGACTGTCCTGGCCGTGACCGCGTGTGCAAGCATAGGTGAACCGGACGGCGGCAGGTATGACGAGGAGCCGCCGTATGTGGTAAGGAGCACTCCGGCCAACGGTACTGTCAATTTCAACAGGAAGAAGGTAAACATCCTGTTTAATGAGTTCGTAAAGCTGACGGGGGCCAACGAGAAGGTCATAATATCGCCTCCTCAGCTGGAAGCGGCCAACGTGCGTGCAGAAGGCAAGAGCGTGAAGGTCACGTTGTATGACTCCCTGCAGCCAAACACCACGTATACCATAGATTTCGGCGATGCCATAGAGGACAACAACGAGGGGAACCCTATGGGGTTCTACACGTTCAGCTTCGGCACGGGAGACGTTATTGACACGATGCAGGTGGGGGGCACGGTAATCCAGGCTGACAACATGGAGCCGGTGAAGAGCATACTGGTGGGCCTGTACCGTATGGACAGTTCCTTTACGGACGATACGTTCCGCAAGGCTCCGCTGCTGCGTATCTCGCGTACGAACGGCAACGGACAGTTCAGCATAAAGGGTGTAGCTCCTGGCAGGTACCGTGCCTTTGCACTGAAGGATGCCGACGGCGACTTCCGATTCAGCCAGAAGTCTGAGATGATTGCCTTTGACACTGCCGTGGTGATTCCATGGCAGAAGTCGGACCTGCGCTTTGATACTTGCTGGCACGACAGCATACACTATGACAGCATACGTGTGGTCCCGTACATTCACTACTTCCCTGACAACCTTGTCCTGCGTGCATTCATGGAGGGCGGGCAGGACAGGCACCTGCTGAAACACGAGCATCCGGTGTCTGACTGGTTCCGCCTGTATTTTACCGCGCCGAGTAACGAGCTTCCGTACATAAAAGGCCTGAACTTTGATGAAAGATGTCTTGTGACAGAGGCTTCGGAGCATAGGGACACCATTACATACTGGATAACGGATACTGCACTGACGCACAGGACAGACACGCTGGAAATGACAGTAAGGTTCCTGGCCACCGACACGCTGGGCAACCTGGCATACAAGACAGACACGCTGACAATGGTGTCGCGCAAGACTTGGGCCCAGGCAAAGGAAGAGCGTGAAAAGAGCATTGCGAAGTGGAACAAGGAACGGGCCAAGAGGGAGCGCAAGAGCAAGGTTCCGCTACCTGCCGAGCGCAATCCTTTCGAGACTGATTTCCTGGACGTAAGGCTCAAGCCTACCGGCATGCTTGACCCCAACAGGAACGTATTTGTAGAAACCACTCAGCCGATACTGAACGTGGACTCTGCCAAGGTGCATCTGTATACGGTAAGGGACTCGGACCTGACACCGGAGCCTTTCCTGTTCCTGCCGACCAGGAACAACTCCCGTTCGTACACCATGTATGCGGAATGGAAGCCGGGGGAGAAATACTGCATAATACTGGACTCCATGGCCATAAGGGGTGTGATGGGAACGGAAACGAAGCATGTGAAGAACACTTTCTCCGTACAGGACCTGGATCAGTACGGTGCGCTGTTCGTAAAGGTAATCAGTCCTGATACTGGCGCGGTAGTACAGCTTCTCGGCAAGGATGACAAGGTCGTGTGCCAGCAGCGTGTGGCCAGGGACGGTACTGCCGACTTCTACTACATGAGGCCTGACACATACTACATGAGGTGCTACATAGACGCCAACGGCAACAACGTATGGGACACGGGCGACTATGCACAGGGACGACAGCCTGAGATGGTGTACTATTTCCCGAAACCGCTGGTCGTGCGGGCCAAATGGGACATAGAGCAGGCCTGGGAGCTGAACGGCATAGGGGCGCTGAGCCAGAAGCCTTCCGAACTGATAAGGCAGAAGGCCGACCAGCAGAAGAAGCCGCGCGACCTGAACAAGGAAAGGGACCGCGAAATGCAGAGGCGCAGGAACCGTGGAGAGGAATAGACGTGGCATGGCAGTGCGGCCAAGCGGTCACTGCTGCTATGTGGTGTTTGCAAAACGGGGGATATCATGGAAAAAGTGGTGGCCACAGGGTGGTTCTTTCATAACAAATAATTATATTTGCGTACGGTAAAACGGAACTGGTATTTTTATCAACTTAAAATAATATTAAATGGCAACATTGGATTTGACTAAGTATGGCATCACCGGCTCTACGGTGATTGCACACAACCCTTCGTACGAGGTTCTGTTCGCGGAGGAGACTAAGGCCGGTCTGACAGGTTTCGACAAGGGTCAGAACACTGAATTGGGCGCTGTGAATGTGATGACAGGCATCTACACCGGCCGTTCTCCAAAGGACAAGTACATCGTAAAGGATGCCCAGAGCGAGGACAAGGTATGGTGGACCTCAGAGGAGTATAAGAACGACAACCATCCCATGTCTGAGGAGGTTTGGGCACAGGTTAAGGATATTGCCGTCAAGGAACTCTGCAACAAGAACCTGTATGTGGTTGATGCATTCTGCGGAGCGAACGAGGCAACACGTCTGGCTGTCCGATTCATCGTTGAGGTTGCATGGCAGGCACACTTTGTTACCAACATGTTTATCCAGCCGACAGCAGAGGAACTGGAGAAGTTCGAGCCAAACTTCGTCATCTACAATGCTTCTAAGGCAAAGG
>DFKL01000173.1 GCA_002373535.1 Prevotellaceae bacterium UBA3646
CACTACTACTACGACGACTACGAGAATGAACGTTCGATACGTGAAACTGCAGAGGGCAGCTATGTTCCTACGCTGACGACAATCCTTGATATGTGCAGGGCTGACAAGTCATTCCGCACTTCATTCTCACTTTCCGGTGTTGCTATTGAGATGCTTGAGCAGTATGCTCCTGAGGTAATTGACCTGCTGACGGAAATTGCAAAGACCGGTCAGGCGGAATTCCTTGCAGAACCCTACAGTCACGGTCTTGGCTCATTGGGTAATGAAGACAGTTTCAAGGACGAGGTAAGGCGTCAGGCCAAACGCATAAAGGATTTGTTCGGACAGACTCCAAAGATAATCAGGAACTCGAACCTCATCTACAATGACGAGATCGGCTCTATTGCTGCCGAAATGGGCTATAAAGGCATTATGGTCGAAGGTGCCAAGCATATACTCGGCTGGAAATCTCCACACTACGTATACAGCTGCGCCACAGATAACAGGATAAACGTATTGATGCGTGACTATAAGCTGAGCGACGATATCTGCCTGCGTTTCAGTGATTCAAGCTGGAGCGAGTTCCCTCTGATGGCAGACAAGTATGTAGGATGGATTGCCGGCATGCCTAAAGGCGAGGACGTAATCAACATCGGCATGGAACTTTGTGCAATTGGTATGTTCCAGCCTCTCTCCAGTCATATCCTGGACTTTATCAAGGCATTGCCTTCATGTGCACGTACTCAGGGAATCAGTTTTGCCACACCGAGCGAGATTATCGCAAAGAACAAGTCCGTAGGCCCTATAGAAGTACCATACGCAATGTCGTGGAACGACGAAGAGCGTGATACAAGCGGCTGGCTGGGCAATACCATGCAGCGAGAGGCATTTGCAAAACTATATGACGAGAAACTCGTCGGTCGTATCCTTGCTTGCAAGGACCGTCGTATCAAGCAGGATTGGGACAGGCTACAGGCTACCAACAACTTCCAGTATATGACGACGAAGGCACAGGCAGTTCCTCTGCTGCGTGCAAATTATGACAGTGCTTTCGATGCCTTTACAAACTACATGAATATACTCGGCGATTTCCTGAAACGTGTCAAGGATATGTTCTCGGAACAGGTAGAAAACGATGAACTGAATGCCTTGTATACACAGATTGCCAACTTGGGTGACGAGTTGAACGTGAAGGAAAATGAAATAAGTACCCTGCGTGCCCGTCTTGAGAAATACGAGGCTGCAGAACATGCAGCCGTCACGAAGAAGACTCCTGCCAAGAAGTCCGCTCCTGCAAAGAAAGCAGCAGTCAAGAAAAGTGAAGCAAAGAAACCTGTGACGGAGAAGGCTCCTGTCAAGGAAACTGTTACCGCGAATGTAACGACGGAAAAGCCCGTGGCAAAGAAAACTGTGAAGAAAAAAACAGAAGTGAAGCCAGAGGCGTCTAAAAAGGATACGGCGGCTGCAACGAAAAAAAACGTGACAAAGACGGCTGCATCTTCTAAGAAGAAGTAATACAGAATTGCATATATGGAGAATCGTACCTTGTATGAGGAACGGTTCTCCATATTATAAATTCCTATTCATGCGTGACATTATCAGTATGTTAAAATGTAAGAGCCAGATGAAAAAAATCCTGTTATATTTCCTTACAACGTTGCTGTCGTCGTTGTACGCAACTGAAAGCATTTCGTGTCCGCAACAGCGTAAGAATAAGGCTAAGACGACCACTACGGTAAAGCGAAAGTCCTCTGCAACAAAAGCACACCGTCAGGTAAATTCGTATGCGGCAAAATATATCACGGAAGCAGACTCGACGTATCTGGATGCCCTGCATACCGGAGATACTCATCTCGTGTGGTGTACGTACTACGGAAAATCCACTCATGGTCGTCGTACTGCCAGCGGAGAGAGACACGACAAGAATGAATACGTTTGCGCACACCTGACGCTGCCATTCGGTACACGTATCAAGCTTCGCAATCCCAAAAACGGAAAAGAGATTATCGTCAAGGTCAACGACAGGGGACCGCACAGCAAGAAATACAAACTTGACCTGAGCTATGGAGCAGCACGTGAACTTGATTTCCTGCGTGCAGGCATTGCCCAACTGGAAATGACGGTGTTAGGCAAATGATGGGAATTGCATGACTATTGTTCTTTCTTCTCCTGTTCTTTTTCCCAACTCTCCCATTCTGCCAAGGCATCCTGCCAATTTGATGTCTGGCCGGCAGTATTTTCTGTATCCTGCATTTGCCTCCGGGAATCGCGTTCCTTGTCCCGGGCCCGTTTGACCTTCATTGCAGCGATAGTGGCATCATCAAGGATTGTTATTGCGCCGCGCTCGACTGCTGCATACAGGTCTTCTTCTCCAAATGCCTTTCCCTGTATGTTGAAGTCGCTGATGTTGAACTCATAGTCCACGCGTAGCTTGTGCCTTATTGTCTTTTGCTGGAAACGTGTACCGGAATTCTTCCGTCTCAGCAGTTTTGCAATTGTCTTTATCTCTGACTCTGAAAATTTGTTCCTGCCCATGTGTCTGATAATTTCATGACAAAGATATTGAAAATTTGAATAAGTTACTCTGTCTCTACATAAAAACAAATGTATTTGTCTTGTTCTGCGTCCGACTTTTCGTAACTTTGGATAAGTTACTTCGTCTCGGCATAAAAAGAATGCGATTCTTTTTGTTCTGCGCTCGGCTTTTCGTAACTTTGGATAAGTTACTCTGTCTATGAAATGCTCAAATTAATTTGGCATTTCTCTCGACTTTTCGTAACTTTGCCTCCCGAATCAAATGCCAGACCTGGCATACTATATGATAATTATTCCGTATAGCGTTACACACCGAGATGAGTGGAACGAATTTGTAGGCAACAGCAAGCAAGGTACGTTCCTGCTGAACCGAAATTTCATGGACTACCATGCCGACAGGTTCTTTGACTGTTCGCTGATGGTATGCCGGGGAGACAACGACAAAGATGTCTATACTGCCACGGAGCAGAATGCCGACAATATCATTGCCGTAATGCCTGCCAACTGGATAGAGGAGACAAAGACCGTAGAGACACATGGCGGTCTGACGTACGGGGGGCTGCTTACCAAGGAAGATACTACAGAAAAGGATGTCTTGCAAATATTGCAGGCCATATTCATGTACTATCGAGACATGATGGGAGCAAGAGTCATGCTATACAAGGCTATCCCATATATCTACAGTTCACTGCCAAGCGGTGAGGACCTGTATGCACTGTTCCGTGCAAATGCACAGATATGCCGACGCCAGGTAAGCACCGTAGTAGACATGCGCCATCCGCTACGAATGCGCACACTGCGTGCAAACGGAGCCAAAAAGGCGCTTGCCACCGGTTTGTATATCGATCGCATGCAGGACGGTGACATAAAGTCACTGCATGTCTTCTGGACGCTTATGGAAGACATGCTGATGCGACAGCATAAAGCCAGTCCTGTACATACGGTGGAGGAAATAGAACTGCTGATGTCGCGTTTTCCGCGTGAGATGAAAGTATATACCGTTCGTAATCCTAAACAGGACATAGTTGCAGGCGTAATGGTATTTGAGACAGACCGTGTGGCCCATGTACAGTATATAGCCAATAGTCAGGAGGGTATAGAGAACGGAGCGCTTGACCTGTTGTTCCGGCACCTGATTACCGAGCGATACAGGAATATGGAATATCTGGACCTTGGTACAAGCAACGAAGCACACGGACATATCCTGAACGAGGGACTCATTGCACAGAAGGAAAGTTTCGGCGGACGTGCCGTATGCTACGACACATACCGTGTCATGCTGGACGAACCCAGTATAAACTACATGTGTGGCACGAAAGAGAATAATGAAAGAAGCAGGAATATTAAATATCTGGACCTCAAGAAGCTGAACCACACATACGAGCCACAGCTTTCGTACGAGATAAGCAGGGTTGTGCAGAGCGGACAATACTTGTTAGGCCAGGAAAACAGACGGTTTGAGCATGCGTGGAAAAACTATGTGCGCACCAAGAACTGCATACTGACAGGCAACGGCCTGGAGGCTCTGGTACTAATCCTGCGTGCATATCGTATGCTGAACGACTGGAAGTACGGAGACTATGTCTTGGTACAGGCCAACACGTATATAGCAACGGTCATGGCTGTCCGCGAGGCAGGGCTCACACCAGTCCTTTTTGAACCACACTACCATTCCAACCATGGTATGCCGGCATTGAATAATGCACAGATGGAACGTATTGTATCCAAACTGGATCCAGCCAACACCCTGCGTGCCATAATGCCGGTACACCTGTACGGACGTGCCTGGGATATGAACGAGGTACATAAGTTCGCAATAAAATACGAGCTGAAGGTCATCGAGGATGCTGCACAGGCACATGGGGCTGAGGTATACGGAGTAAGGACCGGAGCAATGGGCGACGCAGCAGGATGGAGCT
>DFKL01000074.1 GCA_002373535.1 Prevotellaceae bacterium UBA3646
AACCAACTGAGCTACTGAAGCAGGCATTTTTGAGAATGTTCCTATTCTTTTTCTCAATTGCTGTGCAAAGATATAGGTTTTTCCCGAAATATACAATATATTTGCAGAAAAAAATAAAAAAATGCTGAAAATCCTTGGTATTGGCAATGCCCTTGTCGATGTCTCCGTAATGATTCAGGACGATTCCGTCTTGAGAAAATATAATATCCACAAGGGTGGAATGACCCTGATTGACCAGGAGACTCAGATCCGGCTTGAGAACGAGATGAAGCCTATGAATCCGCATACCACGACTGGCGGAAGTACCAGCAATGCCATGCTGGCTCTTGCATGCATGGGGGCAAGGCCTACGTATGTCGGCCGCATCGGCAGTGACAGGCTGGGACATTTCTTCAAAGAGACGGGGGCCAGGATGGGTATCAATGAAAGGCTGATCGTCTGCAATGAACATACCGGGGTGGCCAACACTTTCATATCCGCCGACGGAGAAAGAAGTTTCGGAACACATCTCGGAGCTGCCTTGGGATTGGGTGCCGAAGATATAACTGACGGGCTGTTTGCGGATTCTGACCTGGTACATGTAGAGGGCTATCTGGTACAAAATAGCGACCTGATGGAAAAGATATGCAAGACGGCAAAAAGAAACGGCCTGTTGCTAAGCCTTGACCTGGGAAGCTGGAACATCGTCAAGGAAAACATGGGACTGTTCCGCCGTTTGATAATTGAATATTGTGACATCGTCTTTGCGAACGAGGAAGAGGCCAGAGCCCTTTCCTGTATGGAAAACCCTGTGGAATCCCTCGAATACATTGCATCTATGGCCGATACTGCCATAGTCAAGCTTGGCAGACATGGTGCAAGTGCCATGAAGAAGGGCGAGAAGAGGATTGCCGTCCCGGCCGGTAATGTAGCAAATGTAATAGACACGACTGCTGCCGGCGACTTTTTTACGGCTGGTTTCCTGTATGCCTACGCCTATGGGGCTTCTCTGGAAAAATGCCTGATGCTGGGAAGCAAGCTGAGCGAGAAAATAATCCAGACCGTCGGGACAAGGCTCCGTGACGAGGCATGGAAGGAGATACGCAGCTATGCACAAGAGTTGCTGCCGTAATGTATATCTGTAAATATTTTTCCCAATTCAGTCAACTAAAGTGCCGGTAATCCGTGTGGCGGACTGGCTCAGACAGGACTTACCATTTCCGCTGACGGTCATCGTGCAGTATCTGGCCAGTTATGTGTGATACACATAATGACATCGTGCGTACAAAATAACTGTCTATCAGCATGTTATGTACTGGCAGACATATACACATGGTGGTAAGACAGCGGCAACGAGGTTGGGGTAATGTAAATATTTTTACGTATATGGCGAGAGGCGTGGTATTTGATATATACTTACTTTGCCGGTGTACACCAATATAGGAAAAGGGCTGCTATAAGTACTACGATTACGGCCATTGCCATGACCATGTACATCATTGCCTGATTTGACTTGCGTATGTTGTGTCTCATTTTGTGTCGGAGGCCGGTCTTGTCTTGAGTATGTCGTCAAAACGTTCCCGGTCGGAAATAAGTTGTAATGCCTCGTGGTATACTTTGTCGCTCTTGAGCTGCTGACGTACATATCCGCCTTGATAATAGTACCTGGTTACTATCTCAGACTCTATGAAAGGGATGATTTTTGACTTGTGACGCCTCAGGTCGTAATCAAGGTCGGGGGCAAATCTCTTTTCCAGAGAGTCCATTTCTGTCTTGGCTATTTCGAGATATCCCTCCTGTCGTGCTATTTCCTTGAGGAATTTGATGGCGCTGTCCGAACGACGGTTGTATGTGAATTTCTCGTCCTTTATGTATTGGCAGAAATCCGAATAGTCTGCGTCGGAAAGTGTAAAGCTTCCTGCCTCGGATATCCCGGAGTGTTTTTGGGCATATCTGGTTATCCAGTCAAAGTACGGATCACTTTGTATGAGGTCATATATCATAGTAGGGAGACTGTCCGGCTCTGATATGATGTCTGGCTTTATCCCGCCTCCGTCCCTGACCTCGCGACCTATGCGGGTATGGAATACTTTAGTGAGGCTGTCAGGGGTTGTCCGTATGGTTCCGTCATGGTTGTACTGATGAGCCTGGATACATCTGCCGCTGGGTATGTAATAGCGTGCCGTGGTGAGTTTCATCTGTCCGCGATACGGTACATCACGTATTGCCTGTACCAGCCCCTTGCCATAGGTGCGGCTACCGATAATTACGGCCCGGTCCATGTCCTGAAGGCTTCCGCTGACTATTTCCGATGCAGACGCTGAATTCTGATTTACGATGACGATGACGGGCATGACGGAGTCGACAGGGTCTGTGGTAGTAAGGTATTCACGGTTGGCTATGCTTTGCTTTCCCTTGGTGTAGACGACCTTCTGTCCCTTGGCGACAAACAGATTGACAATGTCTACCGCTTCGGTGATTGATCCACCCGGGTTGTTGCGAAGGTCGAGGATCAGCTTGTTGCCGCCTTGGTTCCTGATCTGTTCCAGGGCATAGCGTACTTCGCGTGCGGCACCATCGGTAAACCCTGTCAGGAGAATATAGCCTGTGCGGTTGTCTGACATTCCGTAATATGGCACTGACGGAGTCTGGATCGTGGCCCTGGTAATACGTACGGTCCTTGGCTTTTTTTCTCCCGGACGCTGGAACCGTAGGGAGAAGGTCGTGCCAGATTCACCTCGCAGCATGGTGGTTACCTTGGCAGGAAGCATTCCCTTGACGTCCTTGCCGTCTATGGAGATCAGTATGTCGCCAGCCTTTAGCCCTGCACGGTCGCTGGGTGTATTTTGGTATGGCTCGTCTATGACTACCCTGTCGTGCTTCTTGCTGAAACGTATAATGCTTCCTATGCCGCCATACTTGCCTGTTGCCATCTGCTTGAGTTCCTCGTCGTCGGAGGGGTAGTATGCCGTGAATGGATCTACTTTCATCAACATTCCGTCAATAGCCCACTTGATTGCCGTATCGGCGGCAAGCGTATCGACGTAATATAGGTCCAGGGCTTTGTAGATCTCGTCGAAAATCTCAAGGTTGCGTGCTACCTGCGAGTTGTGGTTTTCTGCCTGCGCAAAAACGGTATTTGCATATATGGCGAGCAGTACGGATAGTATGATTCTTGTCTTTTTCATTTGTCCTATACGCCAGAGGCGTAGTTGATGAGTTGTTCAGGGGTTGTATTGGCCGAGGAAACGTACCAGCTTTTCTGTGGCGCGTCCACGATGTGAGAGGCGGTTTTTTTCATTTGGCCCCATTTCTGCAAAAGTAAGTCCGGTATCCTCGACTTCGAATATGGGGTCGTATCCGAAACCTTCATTTCCACGGAGTTGTTCTACTATCCTGCCACAGACCTTGCCTTCGAAGAGGTATTCCCTACCCTTGTATACAAGGGCTATGACGGTGCGGAAACATGCCTGGCGCCGTTTCTCGCCCTTGAGCTTGTCAAGGAGACAACGTATATTGGCTGTGGCATCGTGGCTGTCACCATAGCCGTTGATACTGCCGAAACGCGCGGTATATATGCCTGGAGCACCTCCGAGAGCATCGACTTCCAGGCCTGTATCGTCGGCAAAGCAATCAACGCCGTAGTGCTCTGATACATAGCGGGCTTTCTGAAGGGCATTTCCCTCGAGCGTGTCGGATGTCTCGGGAATATCCACGTTACAGCCGATGTCGGCCAGGCTACTGACCTCAAAGCTATTGCCGAGTATCTGGCGTATCTCGCGCAGCTTATGCTGGTTGTTGGTGGCCATTATCAGGGTATTCTGCTTCATAGGCTTTATTTCTTTATCTTTTCGAATCCCTCGCCGAAGACTCCTTCGACATTGGACATTGATACGAATGCCTTGGGGTCTTCGCTCTGTATCAGACGGTATATGTCCCTGCGCTCGTATTTCTTTGCCAGGACGAGCAGCACATGGCATCGCTCTCCGCTGTACCATCCTCTGCCGTCGAGTACGGTGACACCTCTGTCCAACTCGTTGTTGATACGCGTGGCAATGGTCTCGTATCTTTCGCTGATAATGAGGAACTGTATGCTCTGCCTGGCACCGTTTATGACATAGTCCAACATGTTCATGGCTATAAACATGGTGGAATAACTGACGACAAGAGTCTCCATATCATGAATGACAAGCCAGTTGCACGACACGATAAGGATATCCATCGTAAGCAGGATGCGGCCAAGTGAGATGTTGTGGTGCTTGTTGATGGCCGAAGCTATAATATCGGTACCTCCGGTGCTGCCTCCGCCAAGAAAGACGAATCCCATGCCTATGCCGTCCATACATCCGCCCAATACGCATGCCATGAACTTCTGCTCGCCGACTATGTGTATCATGTGGCCGTTGCCATCATACAGAAGGGTCTGTGCATAGTCTATCATAAATGACATCACGAGGATGGCCAACAGAGTCCTTACACAATAGCGCCATCCCATTGTCTTGAGTGCCAGAACCATCAAGAATATGTTGATGATAAGAAATGAGTATGCTGCATTGAACCCGGAACCGTAGAATATCAGTGCTGCTATACCGCTGACTCCACCGCTGGTTATCTGGTATGGCAGTATAAAACACGAGTATCCGATTGAATAGATGACGAGCCCGAGTAGAATGTAAAGATAATCCTTGATCATCGGGAGCATGTGACGGATGTCTAAAGTATTCATATCATGAAAAAAATATTGTCCCTACTATGCCTTGATTACATTGAATCCCTTGCCAAACGCACCTTCTACCCGGTGGAAGGTGACAAAGGCTTCTGGATCGGTGTCGCGTATCAGGCGGAGCATCTGCACCTGTTCATTCTTGTGGACTATAGTCACTACGACCTTTGCCGCCTTGTGGCTGTATCCGCCCTCGCCATGCATCAGCGTGCACGTATGGCCTGTGTTTTCGCGTATCGTGCTTACTATGTCGTCGTATTCCTTCGTATAGATGGTGAACTGTATGTCCTGCTTGCTGGAATTTATCATGACGTCAACTGCAAATGTATACACTACAAGCGTAATGTATCCGTACACTACCGTCTGCCAGCTGTTCCACAGGAAATAGCTTCCGCCTATGACCACGAGGTCAAGATATAGCAGGACACGTCCTATAGAGACGTTCCTGTGCTTGTTTACCACGCTGGCAACTATATCCCATCCTCCGGTACACCCGCCACTCATAAACACCATGCCGATACCGATACCGTTGAGCACAGCTCCCAGGATACATGACATGGCTACTTCCTGATGTGCTCCAAGGATTCCTCTGGAAAATTCCGGATCCATGCCGACTATTCTTTGACAGAAATCCAGATAGAACGTCAGTGACAGGACAGCGTACAGAGTCTTCAGCGTAAACTTTCCTCCAAGCTGCCACCATGCTATAAGAAGCAGTATGCTGTTTACCGCAAGCAGGGTATATTGCATGGGAAAGCCCGTTGCATACTGCACGATGGCAGCAGCACCGGCACCGCCCCCTGTAACTATCTTGTTTGGCAGCATGAATATTGCCCATCCCAGACTGTACACTCCCATACCAAGGTTGATAAAGACCATGTCCTTGATGAAGTCCAGTATATGGACGTTTCTGAGGCGCCTCCTGACGTCCTCCCTATGAATCCTCCTGCTTGTCATATAGGCTTTGCGACTTTAGTATATTATGAACGGGCCGGTTTTACGACTATATTGACTATGCGCCCAGGAATTGCTATGGTCTTTACTACTTGCATTTCTTCCAGATACCTTGCAGCCTCTGGTGCTGCCAGTGCCATAGAGGTCATTTCCTGAGGCGTGGCATCGGCGGGGAACTCCATGTCAAAGCGTACCTTGCCATTGAACTGGACTCCGAGGCGCACGTTGCTTTCTTTAAGGTATTTCTCGTCGTAGGCAGGCCATGGGGCGTCACACACAGAAGTCTCATTGCCCATTGCATGCCATAATTCCTCTGCAATATGTGGAGCAAAGGGGGCTATCAGTGCTATCACCTTGTCCCAGACATGACGGCTGTAGCACTTCTGACCGGTAAGCTCGGCAGTAGCAACCATGAAAGCGGATATACTCGTGTTGTAGCTGAATGTCTCTATATCTGCCGTTACCTTCTTGATAAGCTTGTGCAGGGACTTCATATTCTCTGCCGTAGGAGTGTCATCGGTGAGCCGGAGGTTTCCGTCCTTGTCCCAAAAGGCCTGCCATAGTTTTTTAAGGAAACGGTGACACCCGTCGATACCGTTTGTGTCCCACGGCTTTGACTGTTCGACGGGGCCAAGGAACATCTCATACAGCCGGAGGGTGTCCGCTCCGTATCTGTCTACTATCGTATCAGGATTGACTACGTTGAACATGGACTTGGACATTTTCTCGATAGCCCATCCGCACACATACTTGCCGTCCTCCAGGATAAACTCTGCCGTCTCGTACTCCGGACGCCAGGCCTTGAAGGCTTCAGTGTCCAAGATGTCGTTCCTGACGATATTTACATCCACGTGGATCGGGGTCGTGTCGTACTGGTCCTTGAGTCCGTAGGACACGAAGGTGTTTGTGTCCTTGATGCGGTATACAAAGTTACTGCGTCCCTGAATCATGCCTTGGTTGATAAGCTTCTGAAAGGGTTCTTCCTTTTTGCTTATGCCTATATCAAACAGGAACTTGTTCCAAAAACGTGAATAGATCAGATGTCCAGTAGCATGTTCGGAGCCTCCTACGTACAAGTCTACGTTCTGCCAGTATTCTGCAGCCTGCTCGCTGAGCAGTGCCTTGTCGTTATGTGGGTCCATATAGCGCAGATAGTAGGCGCTGGAACCAGCAAATCCCGGCATCGTGTATAGTTCTATCGGGAATACGGTCTTTTCGTCTATCATCGACTTGTCGACTATTTTCCTGCCGGCCTCGTCCCAAGCCCATACCTGTGCATTGCCCAATGGCGGTTCTCCAGACTCGGTAGGAAGGAAATTATCAACCTTTGGCAGTTCGACTGGCAGGCATTCCTCGGGAATCATGGTTGCTATCCCGTTCTTGTAATATACAGGGAACGGTTCACCCCAATATCGCTGACGGCTGAATATTGCATCACGCAGCCTGTAGTTGACCTTCACACGCCCTATCTTGTGTCTTTCGACAAATTCCTTAGTGGCCGCAATTGCCTCCCTTACTGTCAGTCCGTTGAGGACAAGGCTTTCACCATCGTACTGTAATGATACCTTTCCTGCTGCCGGCGAATTGCACACTATTCCTTCCTTGGCATCGTACGACCCGGCAGATACGTCTGCTCCCTCTATCAGAGGAATTACAGGCAGGCCGAAATGTCTGGCAAATGCATAGTCGCGGCTGTCGTGTGCGGGAACGGCCATAATTGCTCCCGTACCGTAGCCTGCCAGCACGTATTCGCTGATCCATATTGGTATCTTCTCTCCCGTAAACGGGTTGATTGCATGTGAACCAGAGAATACTCCGGTGACAGTATGGTCTATCATCCTCTCACGCTCCGTACGTGATTTTACGTATGACAGGTATTTGTCCACCTCCGCCTTCTGCCCGGCCGTAGTGACGTTTCCGACCAGCTCGCTCTCCGGAGCCAAGACCATGAAAGTTACGCCAAACATGGTATCGGCACGAGTCGTAAATATCGTGAACGTCTCGTTCGTTTCTGCAATCCTGAACTCAACTTCAGTTCCCTCGCTACGACCTATCCAGTTCTTTTGGGTCTCCTTGATGGAGTCACTCCATTGTATGGTCTCCAAACCGTCCAGAAGACGCTGGCTATATGCACTGACGCGCAAGCACCACTGGCGCATCTTTTTTTGTTCTACTGGGTAGCCGCCACGAACGCTGACACCCTCAACGACCTCGTCGTTCGCCAATACAGTACCTAACCTGGGACACCAATTGACCATAGTCTCGCCAAGGAACGCCAGGCGATAATTCATCAGTACGTCGCTCTGCTTCCCGGCATCCCATGAATTCCATTCGTCTGACGTGAAATGCAATTCCTCGCTGCACGCAGCGTTTATGCCTGCAGAACCTTTTTCCTGGAAATGCTCCACCAGCTTCTCTATCGGCAGAGCCTTCTGCACGTCCTTGGAAAACCAGCTGGAAAACATTTTCTGGAACGTCCACTGTGTCCATTTGTAGTATTCGGGAGAGCATGTGCGGACCTCACGATCCCAATCGAAACTGAAACCAATCTTATCCAGTTGGCTGCGATAACGGTCTATGTTCTCTATCGTGGTCTTCTCCGGATGCTGACCCGTCTGTATGGCATATTGCTCAGCCGGCAGACCGTATGAATCGTACCCCATAGGGTTCAATACGTTGAAGCCTTGCTGGCGTTTACAACGGGCATATATATCACTGGCTATGTAGCCCAAAGGATGTCCTACATGCAGTCCTGCACCACTGGGATATGGAAACATGTTCAGAACGTAGAACTTCTTGCGGGTTTCATCTTCATGCACTTGATATGTCTTGTCCTTGACCCATCGCGTCTGCCACTTTTTTTCAATCTCGCGGAAATTGTACTCTCTCATCTTCCTGATGTTTTATCTGTTTTGCGCACAAAGTTACGACTTTTTATTTGATACGCGTCAATATGATTTGATATATGTCAATAAATATGTATATTTCTGACTATTTGTACTGCCCTCCCGCTGACATTTGACATTGTCGTCATACCTTTGCATCAGAAAAACGGCCGTCTTCATACGACCGATTGTCCAGACTGGTTGTTTAGGATTATATATAGATTAGGTTAAGTTTGTTTAGAGAGACACTATTTTAATTTATGTTATTATGGTGTTTTGAGGCATCTGGTTCGCAAGAATCGATGCCTTTGTTTTTTGTTTCCACTTTTTTTGTTTTTTCGATGGCTTATTCGTACCTTTGGCACTCAAATACGTAACCCTGATATTTCTGTTTTCATATATATGGCCAAGGAAAAACTTACACCCATGATGCAGCAGTTCTATGACCTGAAGGCGAAACATCCCGAAGCTCTGCTGCTGTTCCGTTGTGGTGACTTTTACGAGACGTATGCCGATGATGCCATCGTTGCATCGGAAATACTTGGAATAACGCTGACAAGACGAAATAACGGTGCCGGGGGGACATCGCAAATGGAAATGGCCGGATTCCCCTACCATGCCCTGGATGTATATCTGCCTAAACTGGTCCGTGCCGGACGGCGCGTCGCCATCTGTGACCAGCTGGAAGACCCGAAACTGACCAAAACCCTGGTAAAACGTGGCATTACCGAACTGGTGACACCAGGTGTTGCCATGCACGATACGGTATTGGAAGGCAGGGAAAACAACTTCCTGGCCGCCGTACATTTCGGGAAAGGTGTGTGCGGTATCGGTTTCCTGGACATATCCACCGGCGAATTCGTTATCAGCGAGGGAAACATAGAATATGTGAGCCGTCTGCTGTCCGATTTCCAACCTAAGGAAGTACTTTATGAAAAGGGGCGCGAATCCATGTTCACCTCTTCGTTCAACAACAAGTTTGCGACATTCAGGCTGGACGACTGGGCTTTCAACGAAACTACAGCTCATGAGCGTGTCCTGAGACTCTTTCATGTAAAGAACCTGAAGGGGTATGGCGTGGATCACCTGAAGGCAGGCATTGTGGCAGCCGGTGTAATACTGCAATACCTGGAAATGACGCAACATACACGACTGGGGCACATTACCAGGATATCGCGCATAGAGGAGGACAAGTACGTCCACATGGACCCGTTTACCATACGCTCCCTGGAACTGCTGCAGACAATGAACCCCGAAGGCAAGTCACTGATGGACATACTGGACCACACGACTACAGCCATGGGAGCCCGACTGCTGAGACGATGGACTGTGTTCCCACTGAAGGACGTGAACAGGATAAATTCCCGTCTGGACGTAGTGGAAGCACTGATGCGCAATCCGTCTGTTCGTGACCAGGTACAGGAGCAACTGCAATATGTCGGTGACATCGAACGGATAATATCTAGAATAAACTCTGCCAGGGTATCACCACGCGAATTGGTTGCCCTGTCATCCACGCTACAGGCCTTCGCAGCCATAAAGAGAGTTCTTGCGGAAAGCGGCGTGCCCGTACTGGATGCAGTCGTCGAAAAACTGGACCTGTGTACCGAACTGCGTGAACGGCTGGAGAACAGCATCATGCCAGATGCACCAGCCCTGCTGTCCAAGGGTGGCGTTATCTCTGCCGGCGTCGATGCACAACTGGACGAGCTTAGACGCATAGCGACAGGAGGCAAGGACTATCTGATAGAATTGCAGCAACGCGAAGCCGAACGTACCGGTATACAAAGCCTGAAAATAGGCTATAACAATGTATTTGGCTATTATCTTGAAGTCCGGAATACATATAAGTCCATGGTTCCTGCCGACTGGATACGAAAGCAGACACTCGTATCAGCAGAACGGTACATTACCGAGGAACTGAAGCAGTACGAGGAGAAAATCGTTGGAGCCGAGGAGAAAATCCTGGCATTGGAGACACAGCTTTTCATGAATCTTGTCAGCTGGGTTGCAGGCTTTACCCGCGCATTGCAGGAAGATTCCGCCATAGTTGCAAGGCTTGACTGTCTGGTAGGTTTTTCCGTCCTGGCAAGATCGATGGACTACACACGCCCCGTGGTCGATGACAGCTATGTCATAGATATCAAGGCCGGACGTCATCCTGTCATCGAACAACTCATGGCCACCGGTGAGAAATATATTCCCAATGATGTCAGCCTGGATGTAGACAACCAACAGATTATGATGATTACCGGTCCCAACATGTCGGGCAAGAGTGCACTGCTCCGCCAGACGGCACTGATAACGCTGATGTCCCAAATGGGATCATTCGTTCCTGCGGAAGGCGCCAGGATAGGTGTCGTGGACAAAATCTTTACCCGTGTCGGGGCATCAGACAACATTTCACTCGGCGAAAGCACCTTCATGATCGAAATGAACGAGGCAGCAAGCATAATTAACAACCTTACTCCGCGGTCTCTGGTCCTGTTCGACGAACTGGGACGCGGCACAAGCACCTATGACGGCATTTCCATTGCATGGAGCATTGTAGAGTATATACACGAGAACAGACAGTCACGCGCCCGTACGTTGTTTGCAACACACTACCACGAACTGAACGACATGGAAAATACATACCATCGTATACACAACTATAACGTGAGTGTGCTGGAAAAAGACGGCAAAATTGTTTTCCTGAGAAAATTGGCAAAAGGCGGTTCGGAACATTCATTCGGCATACACGTTGCAGCATTGGCCGGTATGCCAAAAACCATAGTAAGGCGTTCGGAAGTAATACTCAGGCAATTGGAGGAAGAGAAGAACCATGACGATGTCGGTAAGGGAATGGCAGCCGGAACAGTAAAGACATCCGACCGTGGCGAACAGTTAAACTTCTTCCGCCTCGATGATCCCGTACTCGAAGACATCAGGCGTCAGCTCGTAGATATTGACATCAACACACTGACACCCATAGAAGCACTTAATAAACTTAACGAAATAAAAAAGAGCCTGAGTCAAAAGTAACAGGCACGCCCCCATAGACACCACATCATTCTAATAGCTTTAACGAAAACTCCAAGCTATCAGTCATGCAATGTCTCTATTTACAAAAAATATTTACACCCCTCCTACAAGACATCAGAAAACCACACAATCTTGCACATACAACCCATTGATAGCCAGACAGTTAATACCACTTCTCCGCTATGTCGCCGGCTAAAGGCCGTCTCAAGGCCGTCTCAAGGCCATCCAATCAACACCACAACCACTTTCCGAAAAATATTTACATCCCCTCAACCCTTCTGACCCCTCTTCATTCGCCCACTATAAGCTCTAAGCTAAAAATTTTCTGTTAGTCACACAGCCCCGTTAAAGTGGCCTAATCGTTCTTTGAAATCGCTGAAATAAAGTCTTTTACGAGCAGTTTTAAGGGAGCACGGATTTGAATTCGTACTTTTGCAGTCTTTTAACAAGATTGCAGATGAACAAAGACAAATACGTTTTCTCTCAATTGCTGGAGTTTATTGGCTATGACAAGTTCCGCCACCTTGTTGACAAGTATGATGGAAATATGTATGTCAAGCATCTCACCTGCTAGAACCAGCTTATGGCTTTGATGTTCGGCCAACTCAGCAACAGAGAGAATCTGCGCGATGTGATTATCGCCATTGAGGCACACTATCAGAAGTGCTATCATCTTGGCTTAGGCAAGCATGTTACCAGAAGTAATCTGGCAAAGGCCA
>DFKL01000092.1 GCA_002373535.1 Prevotellaceae bacterium UBA3646
GCATAACAGCCTGGCCAACAACCAGCTAACCAACACTCTATACGACATCTGCAACAATGAGGAATGGCTGTCCAACCACAGCCAGGTGGAGGACATCCTGTTCGTCCCGGCCATCAGGACGCTGGAACAAAAAATCCAAAAGGCGGACATAACGGCAAAGATATCGGATATGATAAACAATGCCGACGGCCGCGAACAGATTTCAGAACGTGAGAAGGAGATCATCGTCTGCCTGGTGCAGGGTATGTCCAACAAGGAAGTGGCTGCCAAACTTTTCATCTCGGTAAATACTGTCATAACCCACCGTCGCAACATTGCCCGCAAACTCCAGATACATTCACTGGCAGGACTGACGATATACGCCATTGCAAACAACCTGATTGAGAAAAACCTGTTTCTTTAGTCTTTTTGTCCGACAGACTTGTATATTGCAATCAAAGATTGTATCTTTGTGCATAAGAATCTGTGCAAATGGCTCTAATTAAATCATCCTTACGCTTCATATATAAGAACGCACTAATCTCAGCACTGGCAGCGGGAATAGTTGGATATGAAACGTTTGCGCACATTCCGTTCCTGGAACCTGTAGGCAACACCATAGGACCGTGGCTCACGGAGTGGTTGCCGATAGGCATGTTCCTGTTGCTATACTTCACTTTCTGCAAGATAAGGATATCTGAGCTAAGACCACGTACATGGCACTTCGTAATACAACTGATACGCACCATGCTTTCTGCATCTATTGTACTGTTAATCATCATATTTGCAGGCAACGCGGAAGTAAAGCTTGTACTGGAGGGACTATTCATCTGCTTTATCTGCCCAACCGCAGCAGCTGTCGTAGTCGTTGCCGAAAAGCTGGGAGGAAACATCGGGTCGCTTACTATATTCACAATAATTGCCAATGTAGTAACAATGATCATCATTCCGCTTTTCTTCCCAATGGTAGAGCGCGAAGCTGACATATCATTCTACCATGCCATGCTCCTGTTGTTACGCAATGTGACTATAGTTCTGGTCCTTCCACTGGCTCTTGCCCAACTCTCCCGACTGTACTTTCCACGTATGGTAAGTAAATTCAACCGACACAAAAATATCTCTTTCTACATCTGGTGTGCCAACCTGATCATCGTCACCGGCCTGACAATAAGGAATATAGAGGCAAGCACCGTTTCTGGTTCTGTGCTATGTCTCCTGCTCATATTGCCACTGTTTGCATGCCTTGCCCAATTTGCAATCGGCAAGGAAGTAGGACGGCAATGGGACGACAGCATAAATGCTGGGCAGGCTCTCGGACAGAAAAACACTGTAGTCGGTATATGGCTGACTCTCACGTACCTTAACCCTCTGGCTGCCGTGGCACCGGGCGCATATATATTGTGGCAGAACCTGGTCAACGGCTGGCAACTGTGGTACAAGGAGAGATACGGGACACTTAAATGGTAGGAAGAATCATGGAAGACCCAATAAAATTCAGAAGACTCTATATTGACGATCCAAGGGCCGAAGAGTATCACAAGGCTGCCTTTGAGAAACTGCAGACTCTCTTCCCCTATAAAAGGATAACGTCATACGACGTACTGACCATCGGCATACAGACAGATTCGCCATACTCTCAGACTGGTACCGACACATATCAACTGGGACTTATTGACGATGATACACCTGCAATAAGGAACTGCCGAGACGATCAGTTGATAACTTTCAGGGTATAATCAAACACAAAGGACATGATGATATACAAGCACAAGGTTCAATACTACGAAACAGACAAGCAGGGCATAACACATCACTCTAACTATGTCCGCATCATGGAGGAGGCACGCGTATATGCCATGGAACAGATGGGATTCGGCTATGAGCGGATGGAGGCAGAAGGATTCTACTCGCCTGTCATCGGAATAACGTGCGACTACAAGCGTCCGACCACATTTCCCGATGTGATAGATGTCAATATTCACGTCGCTGAAATCAGCAAGTTAAAATGCCGGTTTGCCTACCGTATGTGCGTAGGCGACAAGGTCGTCTGCACTGCGACGTCACAACATTGCTTCCTGGACCGTAACGGGCGACCGGTGGTTATCGAAGACCATTTCCCCCAGTTCTACCATGCGTTGACAGAAATGCAAAATAAAGAACAAGAAAGTAACGACAAAAAGCATCATGTCAGTTAAAGCCGTATTCCTGGACATAGACGGCACACTGGTGTCATTCAAGACACACAAGATACCTGTGTCTACATTGAATGCCGTACATCGTGTCAGGCAAAAAGGTATAAAAGTCTTTATTGCCACAGGACGTCCACTGCCTTTCATCGACAACCTGACCGGCTTGGCACATGACGGTATCATGTGCGTGAACGGAGCATGCTGTATGGATGCTGACGGAAATATCTTCTATAAGCGCCCTATACCCCAAGGGGATATCGAGCGTCTTATCCAGGATTCAAAGCTGCATCCAATACCTATATCTTTTGCCAGCAACGAGAGAGCAGTCATTTGCAATACGGCTACTGCCAGAAAAGAAGTCGAAGAAGTATTCTCGCTCCTATCTATACCGTTACCGGAAGAAGTCGCTATTGATGAAATCCGTGACATGGATGTAATGCAAGCCGTGGCCTTCTATACAGAAGACTGGGAAACACGTATTAGACGAGATATCATCCCAAACTGTGACACGACACGCTGGCATCCATACTTTGCCGACTGCATCGCCAAGGGGACGAACAAGGCTGCAGGCATGGATCAATTCTGCATGCACTATGGTATTGACATCGCAGATACCATGGCATTCGGCGATGGCGGCAATGACATAGAAATGCTCAGGCATGCAGGCACAGGTGTAGCCATGGGCAATGCATGTGATATGGTAAAAGCATCTGCCGACATAGTAACCACATCTGTCGACGAGGACGGAGTGGCAAATATCCTGAATATGATATAAACACTTTGGAAAAGTGTCTGACAACCGCACATACATAGCCATAGACCTGAAGTCATTCTATGCTTCCGTAGAATGTATTGAACGAGGACTTGACCCACTGACGACCAACCTGGTCGTAGCCGACGAGTCACGGACAGAAAAGACGATCTGCCTGGCTGTCACGCCCAGCCTGAAGGCAAGAGGCATCAGCGGACGCGCCAGATTGTTCGAGGTTCTGCAAAAAGTCAGAAAAGACCAGATAATAATAGCGCCGCCACGGATGGCCTACTATATAGAGTACAGCACCCGTATATACGACATCTACCTTAAATACATAGCCCCCGAAGATATCCACGTCTATTCCATAGACGAAGTCATAATGGACGTAACCGCCTATATGCAGACGTACAGGATGTCTGCCCGCCAACTGGCAGCTACCATGATACGGGACGTACTCAAGAATACGGGCATTACCGCAACGGCAGGCATCGGGACCAACATGTACCTCTGCAAGGTAGCAATGGATATAGTGGCAAAGCGCATACCTGCCGACAAGGATGGAGTAAGAATAGCAGAACTGGACGAACGCTCATACAGGGAACAGTTGTGGAATCACCGTCCGCTTACATCATTCTGGCGAGTCGGACACGGCATAGCCGAAAAACTTTCCCATTACGGCATAGACACCATGGGAAAGATAGCACGTGTATCAGAACAGAACGAAGAGCTGCTCTACAAACTGTTCGGCGTCAACGCCGAATTGCTCATAGACCATGCCTGGGGATGGGAGCCGGTAACCATGGAGTATGTCAAAGCATATCGTCCCGAGACCAACAGTATGTCCAACGGTCAGGTACTTACACAGCCATATACGTATCAGATGGCTCGTAACGTAGTAATGGAGATGGCTGACTCAATAGCCCTCAGCCTGGTCGACAAAAGACTGGTTGCAAATCAGTTCGTGCTTACTGTCAGCTATGACAGGGAATCACTTACCAGACCTGATATCGCCATGAAATACAGCGGAAAAATCGTCACCGACCACTATGGACGCATGGTACCCAAGCATGCACATGCAACAGCAAGCCTCAACGCACACACATCGTCTGGCCAGGAGATAATAGATACCATCGTATCATTGTATGACAAGACCGTAAACAGCGACCTGCTTATCAGGCGCATAAACATCTGTGCAAACAATATCATTCCTGAGGATGACGCCCGCCGCCATAGCAACCGCCATCAGGCCAAACAATTAGATCTGTTCACAGACTATCAGGCAATGGAACGCGAACAGGCAAACAGACTGACTGCCCGCAAGAAGGAACGTAACATGCAGGAAACTCTGTTGAAAATCAAGCATCGATTCGGCAAGAACGCAATCCTTAGAGGAACAAGCTATGCCATCGGAGCAACGGCAAGAGACAGAAACAACCAGATAGGCGGTCATAAAGCCTGACACCACACATATAACTTCTGAGATGAATCAATACGACGACATAATCAACCACCCACACCACGTATCCGACAGACATCCACGGATGAGCATGTATCAGCGTGCGGCCCAGTTTGCCCCGTTCTCGGCACTTGCAGGACACAGCGAGGCAATCATGGAAACTGTCAGGAAGAATCAGGAGAACTATCAAGACAAACATACAGAAGACATATACAATGATCAATAAATTCCTGACAACGGCACTTATACTGTTTCCTCTCACAACCATGGCGCATAACGGAGACGATGCCGTCCGGATCGTCTGGAACGATTCCACGGCAAAGGTTGTATGCCCCACTCCATCGGACTCGCTAAAAATCAGAATCAATGGTGGTCATGTAATCATCAACAACAAATACCAGTCACGGCGGCTCACTTTCCTCCTTAGCGGACAATGCAACAACGGCTCCCTACGATACAAAGGCAAAAACAAGTGTACACTTGTCATGGAGAACCTGACACTCAACAATTACAGCCGTTGCCCATTAGATATCAAAAACATCCACCCATGCATACTGTCGCTAAAGGGCAATAACACAATTTCAGTATGCGCCGACACACTGGATGCCGCCATTGTCCGAGCCAAAGGGAACCTTACCATCAATGGCAACGGCAGCCTCCAGCTCACGTCTGGCAGCATAGGCTGCAAAGGAATCAAAGTCGGGAAAGATCTCACTATTGATTCTGGCACGATACATATAGCTACTTCGGGAATGTATGTCAATATCGACACGACATCAAACGTAGCACCCAAAATGGCACCCCACCCTGACGGCCGGCCCAGACATTTCGCTCCAGCCAACGTCCATAATACTACACAACTACCAGAAAGCAAAGAATTTACAGGACCGCCAAGAAAACAAAAATACAACGGTACGTCAAAGGCGACTCGTGTAAAAGGAAACATAGTCATAAACGGTGGAGTGCTGGATATCCGGACATCTGCACCAGGGGCGGAAGGTCTCGAAGGCAGGACAAGCGTTACAATCAATGGCGGTGAGATATACATAGATGCATACGATGACGGCATCAATTCACAAGGAAAGATAATGATTGCCGGTGGCAAGATCCGTGTCATCAGCAGACATAATGATGCCGTAGACAGCAATGCGCAGGCTGGCACAGGAATCATCATCAGCGGCGGAGACTGCGAAGCATTGACCCTGGCTGGCTCGCCCGAAGAAGGATTGGACTGTGACCTTACACCTATCATTGTCACAGGCGGACGCGCAATTGCCATAGGAGGAGCCATGAGCTCCTCTCCCAGCGTCCCGAACAATCAGACTGCGGCACAGCCTACGTTGCTAATCTGCAACAGACACCTGTCTGCAGGAGACGCCATCAGGATACTGAACGACAAAGGCAGAAGCATTTTTACCTACACTTCACCCCATACCGTACCCAATGCATATATCACTATAACTTCCCCATATCTAAAAAAGGACAAGACATACCGCATCGTAATGGACGGAAGCAAAGACGTCAGTGCAACATTCAAGTCAAGATTCCTCAGACTATAGAAACGTCAGCCCTGAATACTGAAAAACAATCATAACAGATACGGATAAGATGAAAAGAATCGGATTATTGTCAACAACCGTATTACCGTTTGTAACCATGGCACAGAACCCAAATGTCGTCTTGATTGTAGCGGACGACCTGGGATACGGTGATATCTCATGCTACGGAGCAACCAGAGTGAGCACTCCCAACGTAGACGACCTTGCAAGGCAAGGAATCAGATTTACCGACGCTCACTGCGTAGCCTCTACCAGCACCCCGTCACGCTACGGAATGCTGACAGGCATGTACCCATTCCGCAAACCTGACACCAACATAGCTGCCGGCGATGCATCGATGATTATAAATCCTGACCAATATACAATAGCAGACCTGTTCAAAGACAACGGATACTACACTGCTGCCATCGGCAAATGGCATCTGGGACTTGGCAGTACTGCCGGAGGCCAAGACTGGAATGGCGTAGTGGACCAGACTCCGAACGATCTTGGTTTTGAATATAGCTACATCATGGCTGCAACAGCAGACCGGGTGCCATGTGTATTCATCGAGCAGGGACGAGTTGCAAACTATGACCCGGAAGCCCCGATACGAGTCAGCTACCAGAAACCTCTGGATGGCGAGGTAACATACATGATGACCCCGGAAAGCGAACTGAAACTGAAAAGCTCGCACGGGCACAACAATGCAATCGTAAACGGAATAGGCCGTATCGGCTATATGACAGGCGGAGGCAAGGCCCTGTGGAAGGACGAAGACATTGCCGACAGCATAACGGCACACGCATTGCAGTTTATAGACCAGCACAAGGACAGACCATTTTTCCTATATCTGGCAACAAACGACATACATGTTCCACGATATCCACATGACCGTTTCCGTGGCCAGAGCCCAATGGGCCTGAGGGGAGACGCAATTGCACAGTTTGACTGGACAGTAGGTCAGGTGACAGCCAAACTGAAGGAACTCGGACTGACAGAGAACACCATGATTATACTTACCAGTGACAACGGGCCTGTATTGGACGACGGATATATAGACAAGGCTCCAGAACTGGCAGGAGACCACCGCCCTGGAGGACATATGCGTGGAGGAAAGTACAGTGCCTTCGAGGCAGGAAGTACCATTCCATTCATCGTCAGCTGGCCGGGACATATTCCACAAGACAGGGTAAGCAAAGCCCTGTTCTCCCAAATAGACCTGATGGGGTCACTGTCACAGCTCCTGAAAGCAAAGCTTCCTGCCAATGCTGGGAGAGATACACGTGGAGTACTGAATACCATGACGGGTAAGGGACGTAAGGGAACGAGGTACAATATCTCCATGTCATCAAACCGCTCGCTGACAATCAGGACCGCAAGATGGAAATATATCGAGCCGAGTCCTGGCAGACCTCTGATGCAGTCGGTCAACATTGAGACAGGCTTTACCAGCCAAGAACAACTGTATGACATGACATCCGACCCCGGCGAAACCGTCAATGTTGCCGACAAATATCCGAAAGTCGCCGCAAAACTGAAAGGGATATTACGTCAGTCCCGCAATGCATATCAATACAAAGCGCGATAACCGGACTGGCTTTCCCTGAAAATACCAAGCACTCTCTGCACAACAGAGGGGACATATCACTGGATGTCACCCATATCCACCTTTCCGTCACCGTCAATGCCAATTGGAACCGACAGCGTGGGCATGTCATCGTATATCAACACGAGTCCCGTGACGAACTTAATACCGGCATTGACCAAAAGGACAGGAGACCGTCCGCTCAAGTCGTATCCGAGCTGCTCACCTATCCACACAGGATGTGCATCGTCCAATCCGCCCATATCTGCAACGCTGTTGGTCACGGAAGCAATACGTCGACCGCCATCCCACAAAGTCACATCCTGACCGTCTATAGAGTAACCAAGACGCCTGCACAACTGCTGCTGAATATCATATGGCTCCACGGTGTCGGATATATATGCCTTGCCGTTGCCGTCGAAGCGAATCCTGTACAGTCTGTCCACCTGGACACCTGTACCCCACATGACGCTGCATGCCAGCCACAGCACATCATCCTTCCTGTCATATTTTGCCATAGGACTGCGTGCATGACACAAGTTGGGGAAAACCGTAGTAACAGCCCCCTTCACTACAACTATGCCATAGCCCTCGGTAGAAGTGGTATCTGCCTCGGCAATTGCCTCCACGCTGATGTCGCAAGCCGTATCGCTCATTATTTCATACTGATGCAGGCGTTCTGCCCTATCCAAGGCTTCCAACACATGTGCAGGAGCAGCATCTGCTGGCAACGGGCCGTCAAGGGTTCCTGACACAAGAGTTATATTCCCTGCCCTCCTGTCACAAGAATTGCAAGAACTGAAAGATGCACAGTAACAACAAAAGACAAGGACCGTACATATCCAAAAGCAAAATTGCCTGATCATTTCGCAGTATACTCCTATTTAGTCAACTATATGTATGAACAAATGTCAGTCCTTGCCAGAAGACTGAATCCTGAAGTCACTCAGAGACCTGTATCCACGTTCGGCCATCAGCCGGTCCCAGTCGTGCGGCAGTTCTACCTTGACCGTTGCACAGGCTCCTCCCGGCATAGTCTGTATCTTATTGCGGGAATTGTCGCCGGTAACCAGGAACTGTGTCATTCCATGCTGCATCGTCGGTACTGTCTCGATATAGTCCTCCGGGGTGCAATACCATTCAGGAGCTTCAGTCATGGCAGCCCCTTCGGAACGTCTCAGATAGCCGGTATATTGCATAAGGTTATGCCTGCCGCCGTCCTTGGCTCCCCCCGGATTGGCATAGTAGTTGGCAAAGGCACGCTCCCTCAACGGCCGGCGCGAAGCGTCTACGAGACAGTCTTCCAACTGCGCGACAGAACTGTAACGCTGTGCAAGAATACGTGCAACAGGCTCGGTCAGAAGCACCGTACGAAAAGTAAACTGACGACCGCTGCCCAAAGCAAACTGGCATCGTTCACTTATGTCCCATGCCATCAACTGGGCGATGCGCTCTGCATCGGTTGTGGAAGGAGCCATATTGTTTCCCCAAAGCAATGCCGAGGCTACGGTGACAGTATTGTCCTCCATCCTGTATCCCGTACGGACATGATATGGCTGCCATCCTACACGCACACAGGCCGCCTCGTCCTCGGCCATACACCATGGCATTGGATAGCCAAAAGTTCCCATACGGTCTTGTTTTACATAATATCCGCACAAGTTGATCAGCGCGAGATTCATAAAGCGGGCAATTGCCATGTTTGCAGACTCGTTTATTTCGCCCTGCCCGCAGTCTATGCCCAGTTGTCTGGCCACAGGTCCGTTGAGCCAACAGTATGGCATCCATGCATGAGTACTGGCCAACGTACGGCGGAAACCAGGATCACCCAAAGCCTTGGTAAGTGCAATCAGTACAGGCATGAACTCCGGTTTACACCCTGCCATTACACCATTAACGGCCACATGCCATGCCGTCGTGTTCCTGTGTGCGACAGGCAGTACTGCAACCGTCTGGTCCCATTTACAGTCCGTAAATCGCATCATTTCCTCCACACGGTCATAGGTAGGCGGCACTATGGGCAGTCCGTCTGTCCACTTCATTTCCCTGAAATAACCGTCAATCTCCTCAAGAGTACCGAAAAACACATCGTCACGCAATCCTGCTTGCTCTGCCTGCAGACAGGCAGTAGTCTCCTGTGGCGTTATCTGACGTGTCAGGGCATCGACGACCTGCGGCCATACGACCTGGCGCGTATTCCTTATCAAGACCTCGTCGCTGTCCATGGCAAAGGCACCAGGATACTCAGCCACCCGCATTACCGGGACACCGTTGTTAGCCGCAGTATAGCGTGCCTGAGCAGAGAAACCTGGGGCACATATAATAACAGAAGGGATTCCGATATGCTCTGCCACCAGACATGAGCCGACCTCCTTAGGCGTACATAATCCGCAGCCACCATTTCCTGATATCACGGCATCTACCTTCAATTCCTTGAGGCGTTGTTCAAAATCATCCTTTGTCTTGCGACGGATACCCGGAGCAGGATATGGACCGGCTGTACCGACCTCGTCCAAGAGCAGCACCTTTGCTCCAGGATAGTTTCTTTCTATCAGCCGCTTGATTTCCGGATGTGTTATGCGACACATAAAACTCTCTCCCACCACTGCTATGGTCTTGCCGTCAAGAGTAGTGAGACGCGGAGCCTGTCTGATTGACCCGACTGTACTACGACCTACTGGTGATACGACGGCATAGCCCACGGATACGGACTTTGCATCAGGGGTGGTACCACATGTCTCGTCACACACAATCCTTTCCTGTGCCAAGACAACTGGCGAAAAGATAGAAAAGACAGAGATCAGGAACGTGAGTCCATAGTTAGGAAATCTCATGACATTAATGCGCTTTTGTCGTTATAATAGAAAGACTGCGTACAGGAAAAAAAGTTTAATCTGCAACAGCGAAACTGTATACAAAGACCTGCAGACGCAGATTTCCGCCACTACCGGCAGAATTCCATGATGGCACAGACACTGGTGCCGAGGGACAAGGCTACGACAATGCCAGCATCCGTCGTATACACAGAAGGAGTCAGCACATCACCTAACTTGGCTGCCACACGATATTCCACACGTAAGCCACGCACCTCAAACGTCTGAGGCAGCATCTCCATGGCCATGCGTACATAATTGGCATTGTTCATGTGACGGTTGTAGTCGATATCGGCACGCATCACCCTGACTGGCTCAAGGGTTTCCCCTCCAGTCTTGGGCAGGATAATACGACGATCCTTGTACTCCATATCCAACTGAGGTTCCAGCCTCATCGAAGCGATTGTCGCGTCATCGACACGTTTCAACTTGCCTGTGGACTTGTCTACAAAAGCTCCCATGCTCCATGTCTTGTAGC
>DFKL01000116.1:0-16059 GCA_002373535.1 Prevotellaceae bacterium UBA3646
GGAGCCCGAAGCGTATTACGGTGAGCACGGTGGGGGTGCGCAATGGATTGTTGCGCTTCCTGGACGAGAGCATGTGTCACCTGGCTGTATCGCTGCACAATCCTTTTCCTGACGAACGCAGGATGATGATGCCTGCCGAGGGCGGATACAGCCTGACGGAGTTCCTGCCGTTGCTGAAGGAGAGGGACTGGAGCCACCAGCGTCGTGTCAGCTTTGAGTACATAGTATTCTCGGGGCTGAACGACACGGAGCGCCATGCAAGGGAGCTGGTAAGGCTGCTGGGGCAGATGGAGTGCCGTGTGAACCTGATCCGATTCCATGAGATTCCTGACGCGCCCTATGGTACTACGGACGAGGAGCGGATAGTGTGGATGCGTGACTTCCTGACGAGGCATGGCGTCACTGCAACGATCCGTGCAAGCCGCGGACAGGATATATGGGCTGCGTGTGGTCTTTTGAATACTAAACATAAACTGAATGGGAATGCGTAAGACGTTGTTGACATTGTTACTCGGTGCGGTCGTGCTGGCGGGATGCACGAAGGAGAATCTGTTCCCTGTGGCGAGCGGACGGCCGTATGAGGTGCTGGTGGTCATGGACAGCGTGGAGTGGAATGCTCCCCATGGCCGTGCATTGTTTGACGTGCTGGACACGGATGTGCCCATGTTGCCCCAGAGCGAGCGCAGCTTCCGTATCTCGCAGACGGAGAGGAAGGACTTTGACAGGGTGCTGAACATCTTCAGAAACATCATTATCGTGAACATTGACGAGCGTCAGTTTACGAAGACGAAGATGAAGTTCACGCGTGACAAGTATGCCATGGAGCAGATAGTGCTGACCATAAACTCGCCAAGCAGGGAGGAGTTCAGGGTGTTCTGCACTGACCACAGGGAGGAGATCGTGGATTTCCTGGTGAAGATGGAGATGAACCGTCTGGTGGTGGAGCTGAAGAAGAAGTTCAGCAAGAAGACCTTTGACCTGGCGAAGCAGATTTTCGGGTGTGAGATGTATGCTCCTGACGAGCTGACGAGTTACAAGAAGGGGAAGGATTTCCTGTGGACGACGAACAACACGGCCACGGGGCTTGAGAGCATTGTGATGTACTCGTTCCCGTATGATGGTCCGGAGTCGTTCAACAAGCAGTACCTGTGTGCCAAGCGTGACAGCGTGATGAAGGTGAACCTGCCTGGAGAGAAGCCTGGCATGTATATGCAGACGGACACGTTGTGTACCGTGGTCAAGCCTATTGCGGTGCATGGGAAGTATGCCATGGAGATGCGCGGACTGTGGTTCATGCGCAATGACTGCATGGGAGGGCCGTACGTGAGTCATGCGCGTGTGGATACCGAGGCTAACCGAGTGGTGGTGGTAGAGGGATTCGTTTATGCGCCTGAGAAGATGAAGCGTGGCCTGATACGCCGCCTGGAGGGCTCGCTGTATACGCTGAGGCTGCCGGAGGAGCAGTTTGTGGTGGCTATAACGCCTACGATAGAGGAGGATTCTGAAAAAACAGACAAATAGTATTATGAAGATATGTATTGGATTTGCTGCCTGTGACGACTGGGGCAAGGGTATCCTGGAGAAGGCTTTTGAGGACATCTTGCTTGACGAGATTGCCGACAAGAAGATTTACGAAAGCAGTGGCGACGATGCCGTGAACGAGGCTTATGATGACTGGGAGGCCGGTAATACGGATGCCATAGTGGTGGTGCAGCCTGAGGGCTGCAGGAACATGAATCCAGCACAGTTGCGCGGCATGGATATGCTGCTATGGGACGGCTTGCGCATGGCTTTCGTGACGGAAGGCGAGGATGTGGAGGAGCAGGAGGCTATGCTGCGTGAGACGCTGCGCCGCGAGTTTGACATCGACAACCCGCGTATTACGGACAAAGTGGACGAGGAGAACCTGACGGTCTACGATGCCATCCTGGTGAAGGACTGCGTGGCTGGCATGAATGAGTTCATGCGCCTGACAGAAAACCGCGGTGTGGCATACACTACGGGACGTGAACTGATATGTACGAGCCCTATGAATGAGCAGAGTCTGCACGAGTGTATATACATGGCCAAAGATATCCTGGCTGCGAGGAAGCGATGGGACGATGCCCATGCCAACCCATTGCCGAAGCTGTACGTGGACAAGCGTGAGGATAACAGGCGGCAGCCGAAACCATTCCCACCTTTCAACGAGGAGCAATGAGACTGACGAACAGGGTTCGCAAGACGCAGAAGAGCCGTGATACAGAGGGGCCGTTTGAGCTGTACGTGACTCGTACTCCGGGGTATCTGTGGGCTGTGGCGTTTGAGAGGCTGGGTGTGCATCCGGTTGCGGTTACGCTGATGAGTATCGTGATAGGTGCTGCGAGCGGCTGGTTCTTCTACAGCACGGACGTGCGTGTAAACGCGATAGGCATGCTGCTGCTGGTGTGGGCGAACTGGTATGACTGTGCCGACGGACAACTGGCGAGGATGACTGGAAAGAGGACCATGGTAGGCCGCGTCCTGGACGGGTTTGCCGGGGATGTATGGTTTTTCTTCATCTATCTGTTTCTCTGCCTGAGGCTGCAGCAGGAATGGGGCTGGGGGGTGTGGCTACTGGGTGCATGGAGTGGCCTGCACTGCCATTGCCGACAGTGTGCCATAGGTGACTACTACCGTAACGTACACATGTACTTTGAACTGGGTAGGGAACGGGCGGAACTGGATGAGTCTACGGTCCTGCAAAAACAATACGATGCCTTGAGATGGTGCCGGGAGGAATGGTTCCGGAAGCTGTACCTGTTCTTTTATATAAGGTATACAAGAGGACAGGAGGCTCAGGCTCCGGCCGTAGTGCGGATGAAGCGCTCGTTGGAGCAATGGTTTCCGGCGGGCGTACCTGCCGGACTGCGGGAGGAGTTCTGCCGACGGAGCCGCCCGTTGATGCCATTGACGAACATCCTGACTTTTGACACGCGGGTAATAGTGCTGTTCGTCTCGACGGCTATGGGACATCCATGGGTCTATTTCGTGTTTGAGGCTACGATATTGGAGGCGGTACGATATTACATGATACGCAGGCACAATGTGCTGTGTGAAGACTTAATGAAAAAGGCTGCTGTATTGAAATGACTCGCAGTGTGGCGTTGATTCTGGCTGGAGGCGTGGGTAACAGGATGCACATGGCAATACCCAAGCAGTTCACTGAGGTGGACGGACTGAGTGTGCTGCAATATACGATGATGGCTTTCCAAAGGCACAGGCTAATTGATGCCGTATATGTAGTGGCGGCACCTAAATGGCACATGGCCGTAAGGGAACAGGCTGCAATGGCCGGCATATCCAAGCTGAACGGCGTGGCCACGTCCGGGGCGACAAGCATGGGATCGCTGATGAGCGGAATTGCGTATATTGCCGAGAACGAGAATGACGAGACGGTAGTCCTGGTCCACGATGCCGTGCGTCCATTGCTTCCGCAGGAGACTATAAGCAGTAACATCGCCGTGTGTCTGAGCCGGGGGAATGCCATTACGGCTATCGAGTCGCAGGAGAGTTTCATGCTGACGGAGCAGAGGCATGAAGATGGTGACACCAGTCACACAAGGTCGTCCAACGACTTCCTGCTAAGGGAGGCCGTACTGAGGGCCCAGACGCCTCACACGTTCAGGCTGCATGAATTGAAGGCTATGCGGAGGGAGGCTGACGAGAGGGGCATCGATGATGCTCAGAGCCTTTTCGTACTGGCGTGTCGTCTGGGGCATACGCCTCTGTATGCGGCACAGGGGTCTACGCTGAATTTCAAACTGACCGTCCCGACGGATATTGATGTGTTCCGTGCCATTGTCCACGAATTCGGGCCACTGGGTCGCGAAGATAGGTGATTTGTTTGGTCAATTGGAAAAAAAATAATATTTTTGCTGACCGATATATATACTGAACATGGAGACTTCTGCTCTACAGGATATTAAACAGCGTTACCGCATAGTGGGTCGCGACGAAAAGCTGGACCTGGCCCTGAACACGGCATTGCAGGTGGCGTCGACGGACCTGAGCGTGCTGATTCAGGGAGAGAGCGGCGTGGGTAAGGAAATCATCCCGAGAATTATCCATGACGCAAGCCTGAGACGCACGGGACGCTACATTGCCATTAACTGCGGCAGTATTCCCGAGGGTACGATTGACAGTGAGCTGTTCGGTCACGAGAAGGGGTCGTACACGGGTGCCATTGACGAGCGTGAGGGATATTTCGGCGCTGCCGACGGCGGCACCTTGTTCCTGGACGAGATAGGCGAGCTGCCGATTACTACCCAGGCCAGGCTGCTGCGTGTGTTGGAGACGGGCGAATACATACGTGTGGGCAGTGACACGCCAAGCAAGACGAACGTACGTATAGTGGCGGCGACTAACGTGGACCTGCCTGCTGCCATCCGTGACGGACGGTTCCGTGAGGACTTGTACTACCGTCTGTGTACCATAAACATTCAGATGCCGCCTCTGCGCGACCGTGGCATAGACAGTGTGCTTTTGTTCAAGATGTTTGCCATGGAGACTGCGCGCAAATACCGCATTCCCGAGTCTGTAAGGCTGACGGAGGAGGCTGAAAAGGTCGTAATGGCTTACAAGTGGCCCGGCAATGTGCGTCAGCTGCGCAACGTGGTCGAGCAGATCAGCATATTGGAGCGTGGGAGCGTCCGAATAACGCCTCAGGTACTGGAGAGATACGGAATCACCGCCGGCGGCGGCGAGAGCTTTGCCATGGCCCGTATCGGCAAGGCTGGCAGCGAGGGTGGACGCCATGACTGGGAAAACCAGATCAAATTCCTGCTGAATGCCGTAATGCAGCTGCGCAGCGAGGTGGAGCAACTGAAGAACGTTGCCTTCGGCTCGCAAGATGACAAACCCATACACCAGCCTACCCTGCAGCTGGAGAGCAAGAGCCTCGTGCCGCACTATGAGTCGCCTGACTTGACGGACACCAGGGTGCCGACGATGCATATCCCTGACTATGACGATGCTGAGGACGTGACGGAGGAGGAAACGCTGAACATCGAGGAGATGGAGAAGAGGATGATAGTAAGGGCCTTGCAGAAGAGCCACAACCGCCGCAAGGTTGCCGCCCAGCTACTGGGTATCAGCGAAAGGACCCTGTACAGAAAGATTAACGACTATGGCATTGAAGAATAACGTTTGCAGATTCCTGCCTGTGGCATGTGTCTCTGCGTTTGTCCTGACTTGCGTCGTTGCCTGCACGGTAGGATATAAATTCAACGGTGCCAGCATCAACTACAACAAGACGAAGACCATACAGATAGGTGCCTTTCCGATAAGAAGCGTCTATGTATGGGCTCCCATGCAGAGTATCTTCCAGAACAAGCTGACTGACATCTTTGCCAGCCAGACGCGACTGAGGCAGGTGAAGAAGAACGGAGACCTGATACTCGAGGGGGAGATTACGGCTTTCGACCAGTTCAACAAGGGTATTTCAAACGACGGATACAGCAGCCAGGTACAGTTGCGCATGACGGTGAATGTGCGTTTCACCAACAACAGTAACCATGCCGAGGATTTTGAGCAGAAATTCAGTGCCACATCGACTTACGACGCCACGCAGCAGCTGGTCAATGTACAGGAGGAACTGGTGACTGAAATGTGCAAGGACATAACTGACCAGATTTTCAACAAGACCGTCGCGAACTGGTAACCGACGGTGCTTATATATACGTCATGGGAAAGCAGGTAATAGACTATATCAGGCAACCGGAGACTCTGGACTCGCAGGCTCTGGACTTCCTGACGGGGATGGTGGAAAGGTATCCCTATTACCACGCTGCACGTATCCTGCTGCTGCGCACATTGTACCAGATGCATGACTCTCGTTTCAACGAGGAGCTGCGCAAGGCTGCGGTATTCGTGCCTTCGCGTTCCACCTTGTTTGAGCTGTTCCAGGCTCCGAGTTCCATGCCCAAGGCTACGAGCATGCGTACTTCACGTGCCGACGAGGTTCAAGGTATTGACAGGACCGACAGCCTTATAGACGACTTCCTAGACACAATGCCTGAGGAAAAGGCGAAACAGGGACCGAACTTCGTCGACGCAACAGTGGACTACATGGCGTACCTGACAAGGATGGAAAGCAGCAATGCCACTACTGCATCGGCAATGGCCGGCAGTGACTATATTGATCAATTCCTGAGTGCCAATGAGGGTCATTTTACCTTGGAAGACGTGGATGATGAGGAGGATGATGAGTCCAGAAGCCGCAAACCGGCCTATACCGATGCCAAACAGGACAGCGGTACTGGTATTTTGACCGAAGCTATGGCCCGAATTTATATAAAACAGCGTAAATTTGACAAGGCTGCAGAAATTATAAGACGTATTTCCTTGAAATATCCGGAAAAAAATCGTTACTTTGCAGACCAAATACGCTTTCTTGAGAAATTGATCGAGAACGAGAAACTGAAATAGGAGGAAATAACTGATATCTGAAAACTAAAAAAAACGTAATATAACTATGTACACAACAACCGTAATTCTGATTATTCTGGCGAGCGTGCTCATGTGCCTCATCGTGCTGATACAGGAGAGCAAGGGCGGTGGTCTGGCGGCAGACTATGCCAGTGCAAACCAGTCACTGGGCGTACACAAGACTACCAACTTCATTGAAAAGGCAACGTGGACACTGGCTGGAATCATGGTCTTCCTGAGCGTTATCAGTGTTGCCTTCCTGCCTTCGGAGCATGCAGAACAGAGTGTAATGCAGAGCGTAGAGACTCCTGCAGCACCTGCGGCAACACAGGAACTGCCTGCGGCACAGGGCGAGGCACAGCCTGCCGAGCAGCCTGCGGCACAGTAATCCAGTCCCGCAGTCGCTCATGATACTTGTAGCTGACAGTGGCTCCACAAAGACGCAGTGGATTACTGAGACACAAAGTATAGAGACCCGGGGCATCAACCCTGTACGTGACTCGAAGGAGCATATCCTGGAGATTATCCGTACGGAGTTGATGCCCTCTCTGCATTCGGCGGATGTCTCCGGAATCTTCTTTTACGGGGCAGGGTGCATCGAACCGTTCATGTCCTCGGTACGCGAGGCTCTGGCCGAGGTATTTGCGCGGAGCTGCATTGAGGTAGAGTCTGACCTGCTTGGCGCAGCACGTGCCCTGTGCCATGACGACGAGGGTATTGCCTGTATCCTGGGAACGGGAAGCAACTCGTGTCTCTGCAAGGAGGGCCGCATAGTCAGTAACGTCTCGCCGCTGGGATTCATCCTGGGAGACGAAGGCAGCGGAGCCGTTCTGGGCAAGCGTCTGGTAGGTGAGATGCTAAAGGGGTCGCTATCTCACTTGTGGGACTTGTTTCAGGATGAATACCAGACTGGTATCTCTGACATTATTGACCGCGTATATCGTAAGCCGCAGGCTAACAGGTATCTGGCATCGCTGGTTCCGTTCATCGTACGTTTCCGCGACGATGCCGGTGTGGGGGAAATGCTCCTGGACGAATTCTCTCGTTTCCTGAAACGCAACGTGGCGCGCTACGAGAGGCCTGACCTGCCTGTAAACTTTGCCGGAGGCATCTCAAACAGCTTTGCAATGGAAATAGAGAAGGCGTGTAACCGATGTGGCATGAAAATGGGACGGATTCTGCCGCGCCCGGCTGGAGAATTGCTGGAATATCACAAAAAACATGTTGTCTAACATGTATAAAGATTTGTGTATGTTCCAGATTAGGAGTATCTTTGTGTCGGTTAACCTTAAAGAATTCAATCTTTTTACCTTAAACAAACTAATACCTAAAGGATGATGGAGGGGCGCTGTGAAGCGCCCCTCTGTTTATTTGTCCTTGCCGGCAAGGCTGTCGTTGATGCTCTCTATATATTCCAGCAGTTCCTCGCGTCCCTGCCGTGTCTCGCTGCTGGTGACGAAGTATGGAGGTATCTCTTCCCAATCTTGTCTCAGTGTATTGAGATACCTCTGTACATTGCTGGCCAGCTTGCTTTTGGACAGTTTGTCTGCCTTGGTGAACACGATTGAAAACGGTATTCCGTTTTCTCCCAGCCACTGGATAAATTCCAGGTCTATCTGCTGGGGGTCGTGACGCGCGTCGACCAGGACGAAAAGTGATGTCATATCCATACGCTCCAGGATGTAGGAGGAGATCATACGCTCCAGGTTGTCCTGTGCCTTTTTGCTGCGCTTGGCATACCCGTAGCCGGGCAGGTCTACCAGAAACCAGGAGCCTGGCTGTATCTTCCTGTGCAAGTCCCGCTCGTTGCGACCGTTTATCAGGAAATGGTTGATAAGCATTGTCTTGCCCGGCGTGGCACTGGTCTTGGCCAGCTTGCCGTTGCCGGTGAGCATATTGATAAGCGAGCTCTTGCCGACATTGCTGCGGCCTATGAATGCATACTCGGGGAGTCCCTCGGACGGGCACTGGGCTACCTTTTCGCTGGAGATGTAGTATTCGGCGTTCCTGATTGTCATTTGTATAGGAATTTGCTGATTGTCAAAAGTTGTAGTTCAGGCTCAGGCTAAGCCATTCCTTGAACATGAAATGCTTGCTGCGCCCCTCTACCCCATTGCTGAAGTCGCGGCTGGTGTCTATGCGTGGATAGAGGAACAGTTTCGTGCTCAGGTAACGGTTGATTACGAAGTTGATGGTATTCTCCCACTCGTAGTTGACATAGCTGTAGTTCGTAAAGAAATACATACGGCTCTGCCAGTTTATGTTCTTCCATATATCAACTTTCCAGTTGATCAGGATGCTGCTACCGGCATCGTGCAGGGAGTGCTTTCCCTGTGGTATGCCATGCTTGGACCACAGGTCTGCATTGCTGATGTAGCGGAGGTTGTAAGAGACGGGGGCCAAGTAGATGTTGCCGCTGAACCGCTTGATGTTCCACTTGTAATCGACACCCACGGAAAGGTTCACGTACAAAGGTCCCAGGAACTCGCTTCGCAGGTTCATGCTATTATTGTCGTACTGGGGAACCAGCTGTGTCCACGTCAACAGCTGTCCGGTGTAATACAGTGTACTGACGGCCTTGTAGCCGAACTTGCTGGTCAGGCGGATCAGGTTGTTTGTCGCCTTGACTTTGTGGTACGCATCGGACTTGTTGGTCTGAAATCCCAACTGCAGTTCAAACTGGTTTTCCCACTGGATGCGCTGCTTGTTGTCGTAATTGAGATGAAGATTGGCCATCGCAAGGCCGGAATAGTTGCTCTCGCCGCCCTGATACCAATTGTCTGTCACGTAGTTTTGCGTAAACTGCAAGGAAACGCTTCCCTTGAACTTCCAGAAATTGGGCTTGTGGGTAACCAGTACCACGTCACCGTCCAGTTCCGGTCCGAGGTTGACATTCTTAACCTTTGCCGCAAGGCTGACATCGGACTTAAGCGACTTTTCCACGTCTTGCCGCAATGTGCCTGCCTTGTTCATCCTGCTGTCTGCCTGCCGTACCTTCTCGGGATGTTCGGCATATAGCCTGACGAGCATGTCGTCTGCTACCCTTGAGATTGCAAGACTTGTGTCCCTGAGCATTACGGAGTCCGGCGAGAAGAGCCGCATCAAGGCCGAGTTGTACAACGTTGCCGGCACGAATATACGATAGGCGTATGCACTGGGAGCCTTGGACACGCCGGGATTGTGTATTGCCGAATCTCTCTGCTGTACCAGCCTTGCCAGCTGCTCCGTATAATGTCTGTATGTCTTGCTTTCCTTCTGTACATTGGCATCGCGTGTGTGGCGAAGCGTCTGGGCCTGCACCTGCAATGCTGCAAGAAAAAGGAAAAGTATCGATATCCTGCGAATCATATATTACTGCTTTAACGTGCACAAAGGTATGAATTTTGATTGTTAATCCTGAGAAAAACCGTATAATTATTTTGTTTTTCAAGTGCTTATTCGTAACTTTGCGCGGCTTTCATATAATAATATTATTAAGGTATAACATAAAGTCACAGACAACTGACTAAAAAACATCATTCGCAGATATGGACAAGAATACCATTATTGGCTTTGTACTGATTGCCATCGTAGTCTTCGGATTCAGCTGGTACAGTCAGCCAAGTGAAGAAGAGCAGGCTGCTTTTATCGAGGCTGCACGCCAGGACAGCATCAACAGGGCCGAAGCGCAGGCGGCAGAGATGGCGCAGGCGGCTGAAAAGGCAAGGAAGCTGGCACAGGAGGCCAATGACAGCAGTGCACTGTTCTTCGAGGCACGTAATGCACCTGCACAGGACGTGAAACTATCCAACGGACTGATAGACCTCACTCTGAGCACCAGAGGTGCTACGGTGAAAAGTGCAAGGCTGGCAAACTTCAATGATCAGGAAAGCAAGCCCGTACGGCTGATACGTAACGGCAAGAACGGCATGACATTCTGCTTTGCAGGCAAACAGGACAACCTGGAGACTGGTGATTTTACCTTCAAGACTGTCGCCAAGACCGGAAAGTCCGTTACCATGCGCCTGGGTGACGAGCAGTGCGGGCTGGACATCAGCTACACGCTGAATGACGACAGCTATCTCGTGAACGTCGATATCCAGGCTCACAACATGGGCAAGGTCCTGCTTCCTAATTCCGGCATTGCGACCAACTGGTACTATGTGGCGGCACAACAGGAGAAGGGATTTGACTTTGAAGATCGCTACACGGCACTTACCTTCAAGAAGAAGGGCGGCGGTGTAGACAATCTCTCGGCTTCGGGCGAAAACGACGAGACAACCGAGGATGACATTGACTGGGTTGCCTTCAAGAACCAGTTCTTCAGCTACGTGCTGATATCACAGGACGGTTTCAACAGCGGTGCTGAATTGTCTTCCAAGACTTGCAGGAAAGGCAGCGGTGACCTGAAGGAATATCATGCACAGCTCAGCAGCAGTTTTGACGTGAGTGGACGCAAGGCTACCAAGATGCAGATGTATATCGGCCCTAATGACTTCCACCTGCTGAAGGCGCACAATTCCATGACTTTCCAGAAGGACGATGCTGACCTGGAGAAGCTCGTAGACCTGGGCTGGCCGCTGTTCCGGTGGATAAACCGCTGGATAATCCTTCCGCTCTTTGACTTCCTGACCGGATTCGGGCTGAACATGGGCATAGTACTGCTCCTGCTCACAATCATAGTGAAGGCTCTTGTCTATCCTACGACCAAGAAGAGTTTCCTGTCTTCTGCACGCATGCGCGTCCTGAAACCGCAGGTCGATGCTCTCAGTGCCAAGTATCCCCGGCAGGAGGATGCAATGAAGAAACAGGCGGAGATGATGCAGCTCTACAAGGAATATGGTGTAAGTCCCATGGGCGGATGCCTGCCTATGCTGATACAGGCACCTATCTGGATTGCATTGTTCAACTTCGTGCCTAATGCCATAGAGTTGCGCGGACAGAGTTTCCTGTGGGCAAAGGACCTCAGCAGCTATGACGAGCTCATAAGTTGGGATACTGACTTGTGGCTCATCGGGGACCACCTGAGCATTTTCTGTATCCTGTTCTCGCTGACAAACATAGTCAACACCTGGATAAGCATGCGCCAACAGCAAAACCAGATGTCCAGCGAACAGGCCTCGCAGATGAAGATGATGCAGTACATGATGTATATCATGCCTCTCATGTTCTTCTTCATGTTCAACAACTACTCGTCCGGCCTGTGCTACTACTACTTCCTAAGCGGTCTCACCAGCATACTGATCATGTGGTACCTGCGCAAGACTACCGACGACGACAAACTGCTGGCCAAGCTGGAAGCTTATCGTGAGGCACACAAGAACGATGCCAGGAAGCCAAGCGGAATGGCTGCACGTCTGGCTGCACTTCAGGAACAGATGGAACAGCAGAAGAAAAAATAGTGTCTGTCCCGCCCCTGCCGGGACCGGGAAATATATTATAGATGATGAAAATAAAAACAATTCTTGCAATGTCTATCCTTGCAGCAGGAGCCGTCACATCACTGGCACAGGAACTGATGACACCGGAAATCCTGTGGAGTATGCACCGTCTGGGCGGACGCAGCGTCAACACTGAAGGCACACTTGTCGCATATGCGACCAGCACACCAGACATAAAGGCTAACAAGAGCCATAGCATCATCTCCATAACAGGAACTGACGGCACTGGTATGCGACAGCTGACGCCGGAGGGAGCGCCGAACCAGAGCGACCCGGCTTTCTTCGGAAATGCCGGACAAGGCTCCGAACGTATTGCCTATCTGCAGCAGGGTGATGTATGGAGCATGAAGACGGATGGAAGCGACATACGCCGTCACAGCAACACGGGCGACATCGAGGGTTTCCTGATCTCGCCTGACACAAAGCGTATAGTAGTCATACGCCAGATACCGTCCACAAGCAGCATACAGCCCAAGGAGAAGGACCTGCCGGAGGCTACGGGACTGGTGATAGATGACATGAACTACAAGCACTGGGACCAATATGTACAGACCATCCCGCATATATTCCTTGCTTCATTCTCCACGGAGACGGAGATAGGAGAGATGAAGGATATCCTGGAAGGCGAACCATACGAATGCCCTGTGCTGCCATTCGGGGGAACGGAGCAATTCTGCTGGAGTCCCGACGGGTCGCTGATTGCGTATACTTCACGAAAGAAAACGGGAGTAGACTATGCAATTAGCACAGATACCGACATATACCTGTACGACATCGTGACCGGACAGACGCGAAACTTGTGCAAGAGCAACGGTGACGACGACATGCCAGGATATGACCAGAATCCACAGTTCTCGCCCGATGGCAGGAAAATAGCATGGACCAGCATGCCTCGTGACGGATATGAAAGCGACTTCGCAAGGCTGTGTGTATATGACATGGCCAGCAAGGGGAAGACTTTCGTCAGCCGTGACTTCACCAGCTCCGGCATAGATGATTTTTGCTGGAACTCAAACAGCAGGCAACTTTATTTCACTGCCGTACACCACGGCTGCGTGAGCATCTACGGAGTAGACCTGAAATGCAGGCTATCCACCATTGCCGACGGACACTATGACTACGGCAGCATAGACTTCATTGCCGGGAAGAACAAGCTCCTGGCCAGCCGTCACAGTATCCAGCACCCGGACGACTTGTTCATCATTTCGCTGAAGGACAACAAGATAACTCAGCTGACTGACCTGAACGGTGACATATATGCAACGCTGGCCGTAGGCCAGGTAAAGGAGCGCTGGGTCCGGACGTCCGACCAAAGGGAGGAGCTGTGCTGGGTAATATACCCTCCACATTTCGATCCTGGCAAGAAGTATCCCACACTGCTCTTCTGCGAGGGTGGCCCACAGAGTCCTGTATCACAGTTCTGGTCCTACAGGTGGAACTTCCAGATAATGGCTGCCAACGGATACATCATCATAGCCCCCAACCGCCGCGGCCTGCCCGGCTTCGGCCTGGAATGGAACGAGGCCATCAGCGGTGACTATTCAGGCCAATGCATGCAGGACTACCTGAGTGCCATTGACGACATTGCCAAGGAACCGTACGTAGACGAAGACAGGCTCGGCTGCGTGGGAGCCAGTTTCGGAGGATACAGCGTGTATTGGCTGGCCGGCAATCACGACAAGCGTTTCAAGGCTTTTATAGCACACGACGGCATATTTAACTTTGACCAGCAGTACTACGAGACGGAAGAAATGTGGTTCCCCAACTGGGACCTGGGCGGTGCGCCTGAGAAATTCGGCATCACCTCGACTGGACGGGCCACAGGAACTGCGAGTGTCGGCACGCAGGCTACGATACGCCACAACGTGTACCAGGATTCGCCACACACCTACGTAGACCGCTGGGACACTCCCATCCTATGCATACATGGTGAGAAGGACTACCGCATACTGCATTCGCAGGGGCAGGCAGCATTCTCTGCGGCACGTATGCACGGCATCCCTGCACAGCTGCTGCTCTTCCCCGACGAGAACCACTGGGTACTGAAGCCACAGAACGGCATATTGTGGCAACGGACGTTCTTCCGTTGGCTGGACCGCTGGCTTAAGAGATAACACGGAACAACCTCGAAGTAATAAAAACACGAAATAGAATGGCACAAAAACTATCAGACAGCGCTGCTATGCGCTGGACTGCCCTCGTCATCGTCAGCTTGACGATGATGTTCGGCTACTTCTTTACAGACGTTATGTCACCTCTTGAGCCTCTGCTCACCGAGAGCGTTACCGAAGGCGGACTGGGACTGGGATGGACCAGCGACGAATATGGTTTCTTCAGCGGCAGCTACGGTTTCTTCAACGTATTCCTGCTGCTACTGTTCTTCGGCGGCATAATCCTGGACAAGTTCGGAATCCGCTTCACCGGCATTATGTCTACGGTACTCATGTTTGGCGGGGCATGCATCAAATACTATGCCGTGAGCCGTGGTTTTGCCGGTCACGTTGTCCTGCCGCTCGGCATAGGGACGTACAGTACGCAGGTAATAATCGCATGTCTCGGCTTCGCCATATATGGGGTCGGGTGCGAGATAGCTGGAATCACCGTCAGCAAGGTCATAGTCAAATGGTTCACTGGCCACGAACTGGCACTGGCCATGGGACTGCAGGTGGCTCTGGCACGTCTCGGGACGGCTGCAGCGCTCAGTTTTTCACTACCTTTTGCCACAAGGGCTGGTGGCGTTCATGCATCAATAGCCTTGGGAGCTGCACTGCTGTGTGCTGGCATGATAGCCTTTGTCGCATACTGTGTGATGGACAGGAAGGAAGACAGGGCTACTGCGACGTCCGGCATACAGGAATCTGAGGATGGGTTCAAATTCAGCGACCTGTCACAGTTGTTCCAGAACCCTGGCTTCTGGTGTGTAACGCTACTCTGCCTCATGTTCTATGCCGGCGTGTTCCCATTCCTGAAATTTGCCACGAAGCTAATGGTAATGAAATACGACGTCGAGCAAAACGTAGCCGGCTTGATCCCGAGCATGCTGCCATACGGAACCATAGTGCTGACACCGCTGTTCGGCTTCATCTACGACAAGTTTGGAAAGGGTGCCACACTGATGCTTATCGGCAGTGTATTACTTACCATCGTACATACGGTTTTCGCATTGCCCGTGAATAACGTTGCCGTAGCCATTGCCATGATGCTCGTACTTGGCGTGGCCTTCGGCCTTGTACCAAGCGCAATGTGGCCAAGCGTACCAAAACTAATACCCATGAAACTGCTCGGAACTGCATACGCACTGATCTTCTACATCCAGAACATAGGCCTCAGCATGGTTCCTATCATGATAGGCAAGGTAAATCAGGCGAACACCTCCACTGACGGAATCATAGACTACACACAGACGATGACTATCTTTGCCGTATTCGGGGCCGTAGCCATAGTAATATCAACAGTCCTGATACATCTGGACAAGACCAAAGGATATGGTCTGCAGCAGAAGAACATAAAATAGGGAGCAAACAATCCGTTTTGTCTTAAAAATCCTAAAAGCGCGGATTGTCTTACAAAATGTAAGCAAATTGGCAACATTTCCATATATTCTTGTTGTCCTTTTAGAAAAATCTGCTACCTTTGCGCCAGATAGAATTCACAAATTGTAAAATCATGACTATGGACACAAAAATCCCTTACAAGATATATCTTGAAGAAAATGAGGTTCCCACAAAATGGTATAACGTGCGTGCCGACATGAAAGTGAAGCCGGCTCCACTGCTAAACCCCGGCACAGGCAAGCCTCTGACTATCGAAGACATGAATCCTATCTTCTGCGAAGAACTCAACAAGCAGGAACTGGACAACGATACGCGTTGGTTTGACATCCCCGAGGAAGTCCAGGACTTCTACCGCATGTTCCGCCCTTCACCGCTGGTACATGCCGAATTCCTGGAGAAGGCTTTGGACACGCCTGCCAAGATATTCTACAAATTTGAAGGCAACAACACTTCCGGCTCACACAAGCTGAACAGTGCCGTAGCTCAGGCATATTATGCCAAGGCGCAGGGTCTCAAGGGTGTGACCACCGAAACCGGTGCCGGCCAATGGGGAACTGCCTTGTCAATGGCCACGCAGTTCTTCGGCCTTGACTGCAAGGTGTATATGGTAAAATGCTCGTACGAGCAGAAGCCTTTCC
>DFKL01000116.1:16097-23871 GCA_002373535.1 Prevotellaceae bacterium UBA3646
AGCAGAAGCCTTTCCGCCGCGAGGTCATCCGTACATACGGAGCAGACATAATCCCCTCGCCAAGCATGACGACCGAAGTTGGCAAGAAAATCAATGCCGAGCATCCCGGGACCACAGGCTCGCTGGGCTGTGCCATATCCGAGGCTGTAGAGGCTGCGGTCAAGAACGAGGGGTATCGCTATGTGCTAGGTTCCGTATTGAACCAAGTCTTGCTACACCAGACCGTCATAGGCCTTGAAGTCCAGACTGCGCTTAAGAAACACAACATCAAGCCGGACATACTCATTGCCTGTACCGGCGGAGGCTCTAACCTGGGCGGATTTGCATCGCCGTTCTTTGGCGAAATACTGCGTGGAGAGGCTGACTATAAGATTATCGGAGCTGAGCCGGCATCGTGCCCGTCGTTCACAAGAGGTGTATATAAATATGACTTCTGCGACACGGGGCAGATATGTCCGCTGGCAAAGATGTATACCATTGGCTCACAGTTCATCCCAAGTGCAAACCATGCAGGCGGACTACGTTTCCACGGCATGAGCCCCATCCTGTCCGAGCTGTATCACCAAGGTGTGTTTGAAGCCCGTGCATACGAACAGACGCAGGTGTTCCAAGCTGCCGAGATCTTTGCAAAGGCGGAGGGTATACTGCCGGCTCCGGAATCGTCGCATGCTATCCGCGCAGCTATAGACGAGGCCCTGAAATGCAAACAGACGGGTGAAGAAAAAGTCATCGTATTCAACCTCTCCGGCACCGGCTATTTTGACCTATATGCCTATGCCCAGTACAATGACAAGACAATGAACGACGTCATTCCCTCTGATAAAGTCATCGAGGAAGCACTTGCCAAGCTGCCCAAGGTGCCTAACATGTAATAACATACAGTCCCCTGCCATCCTCTTTACGGGGGCAGGGGCATAACCATAAGCCAGATGTTTATGAAAAGCCATATCCTTACCATACTATTCCTGCTCTCGTTTGCCGGATACACTGCTGCACAACAGGACACTTGCCAGAGGCCTAAATATGTATTCTATTTCATAGGCGACGGCATGGGCATGAACCAGGTAAACGGCACAGAGACATACCTCGCTGCAAAGGAAGGCCGCATAGGTATCAAGCCACTAAGTTTCGGAGAGTTCCCGTACACAAGCTTTGCTACTACATACAGCAGTTCGAACGGCATAACGGACAGTGCCGCTGCCGGCACAGCCCTTGCCACCGGCCACAAGACATACAACAGCTGTCTCGGCCTGCTGCCAGACAGTGTAACGGCAGTAAGCTCTATCGCAGTATGGGCAAAGCAGGCAGGTGCTGCCGTGGGAATCACTACAAGCGTCAGTGTAGACCATGCCACCCCTGCTGCGTTCTATGCCCACCGCAGGAACCGTAATATGTACTACGAGATCGGGCAGGATATGTACCGTAGCGGATTTGACTTCTTTGCCGGCAGTGATTTCCTTAAGCCGGAACGCCCGGGCGAGGCTACGCTGTACCGACAGACACAGGATGCCGGATACACGATAGTACGCGGCTACAAGGACTACCAGAAGAAGGCACGCAAGGCTGAGCGCATCGTGATGCTTCAGACCGAGGAGGCGTCAAAGAACGACCGCTCGGCCATACCCTATGCCATAGACCGGCAGAAGGGAGACATGACACTGGTCGAGATAACCAAAGCTGCCATCGATTTCCTGAAGAGGAAGAACTCCGACCGCTTCTTCCTGATGGTAGAGGGAGGCAAAATAGACTGGGCCGGTCACAACAACGATGCCTCGACGGTATATGAGGAAGTCATAGACATGGACAATGCCATACGCGTAGCATTCGATTTCTACAAAAAGCATCCCTACGAGACGTTGATAGTAGTAACGGCCGACCACGAGACCGGCGGCATGGGACTCGGCAACAAGGACTACACACAAAAGCTGGATCTGCTGCAATTCCAGAAAATGAGTGCCCCACAGTACAGCAACCACGTAAACCAGATTGCAAAGCAATATGGCGACAGCCTGAGCTGGGATATAATAAGGGATGACCTGAAGGAAAACTTCGGCTTCTGGAACCAGGTGAAAATCAGCAAGCAGCAGGAGGAGCAACTGTACAAGGCTTACGAGGACATCCTGGCAGGACGGGAAAAGAGTCAGAAGACCCTGTACTCGCAAATCAACAACCTAAGCTACCTGGCCAAGAGCATACTGAACATGAATGCACGTATTGGCTGGACCTCTGGCGCACACACCAACGGATACGTTCCCGTATTTGCCATAGGAGCAGGTGCCGACCAGTTCCACGGACGCATCGACAATACCGAGATTCCCAAGATTATAGCAAGAATAGCCGGATACGAGATGAAACAGTAGAGGCTGAATGCTTCTACTTCCTGCACAACTCCCAGAATGCAACGGCACTGGCTGCCGCCACATTCAGCGAGTCTACTCCGTGATACATGGGTATCCTTACGACGTAGTCCGCATCGTCTATAGTCTCCTGCGACAGTCCGTCACCCTCGTTGCCCATTATCATTGCAAGCCTGCCCTGGCGCTTCAGTCTTGCATCGTCCAGTCCTATGCTGTCGTCACGCAAGGCCATGGCAACGGTCTTGAACCCGTATCCGTGCATGACATCCACGATTGAATCTCCAGAAGCAAGGATGGTCCACGGCACAAGGAAGACGCTGCCCATACTCACCCTTATGGCACGGCGGTTGAACGGGTCACAAGATGTCGGAGTAACAAGTACCGCATCTATCCCCAAGGCGGCGGCACTCCGGAATATAGCTCCGACATTGGTTGCATCCACCACTCCGTCTACTATGACTATACGACGGGCATCGCGCAAGACTTCGTCCAGCATTCTCTCCTGCGGACGCCGCATGGCGCACAAGACGCCGCGGGTCAGTGTGTAGCCGGTAATCTGTGCCAACAGCTGCCGCGCTCCGGTATACACCGGGACGTCCTCCCCTATCCTTTCAACTATATCCTTGGCGTCACCCTCTATGTGCCGTTCCTCTGTCAAGACAGACAGGGGCACATATCCCTTGTCCAGAGCCACTTTTATAACCTTGGGGCTCTCGGCAATAAACTGAGCGTCGTGAGGATGTAGCCTGTTACGTAGCTGAGCCTCTGTAAGTCCATGGAACACGCGCACTCGTACGTCGTCTATGTCTGTGATACGGATAATCATAGGACGAAGATACGACAAAAATAGGAATTACGTAAACATGATAGGGGAAATCCGCGGCAGATTCTGCATTTTCCCATTGGAAGCTCCCGGTAAGCGCCATATCTTTGCAACGTCAGACAACCAGACGACAACAAGAGGATAATAAGTAACACGTATGACTATGAAAGCAAATATCTACTTCAGCAAAGCCTTATTGGCGGTAATGTCAGTGACTATGCTCGCTTCGTGCGAACCTTTCTGCCTGTACAATCCGGCGGAGGAAGTCGTCATAGCAAGCGACCGAAACCAGTCTATGGCTTTCGCGGGACAATGGACCGGGGACTTCGGAATGTACTATAACTACCGCTACAACGGCCGTGTGTACCGCTTTGACTCGTACGACACTGACATAGTCTTCTATCCCGAATACAACGGTGCGACATACGGATGGGGCAAGCAGGTTGACTTCTACCAGAACGGTCCCTATGAATCTATCTACAACCGCTTTGACTGGGAAATACGTGGAGGGGTAGTCTATCTGACCTATTACGAGGATCCGTCCCTGGACTGCGATATATACGATTACTATATGAGCAATGACCGCTTCACGGGTCGTTTCGGCAGTTCGAACGCGACATTCTCGCTGACCAAGATAGCCGACTACTATAACTGGAACCGATATACCGGCAACTATTACAGCTATAGCCGTACGGGCTGGACTTTCGGCAGTTTCCGTGCCCCGGCAAGGAACATGGCAGAGACCGGAGCGGCAGCAGACAGCACGTCTGCAGGCCAAGACGGAATAGTAGCATATGGCAAGCGATAGTATTTAAGGACAGGGTGTCTTGACGTATAAAATCAAGATGCTCTGTTCACTTTTTGACGGTATTTTGACTACAAGTTGCAGTTTTATTCGTATCTTTGCATACATCTATGCGCATAGACATCATTACAGTAATACCCGAGCTGCTTGAAAACTTCACACAGGAAAGCATCGTAGGCAGAGGCCAGAAGAAAGGTCTGGTGGAGATACATGTGCATAATCTGCGCGACTACACCACCAACAGGTGGCGCCGCGTGGACGACTATCCTTTCGGAGGCTTTGCAGGCATGGTCATGCAGTGCGAGCCTATAGACAGATGCATCTCCAAACTGACAGGGGAGCGACATTACGACGAGATTATCTTCACCACGCCGGACGGACGGCAGTTTGACCAGCCCATGGCCAACGAGCTGAGCCTGAAGGAAAACATCATAATCCTGTGCGGCCACTACAAAGGCATAGACTACCGTGTACGCGAGCGACTCATCACCCGTGAAGTCAGCATCGGCGACTTCGTACTGACTGGCGGCGAACTGGCTGCTGCGGTAATGACCGATGCCATAGTGCGTATAATTCCCGGTGTTATCGGAGATGAGCAGTCTGCCCTGTCAGACTCATTCCAGGACAATCTGCTGGCAGCCCCTGTATACACACGACCCAAGGAATATATTGACGTAAATGGCAAATCGTGGGGAGAAGTACCGGAGATTCTCCTATCGGGTCACGAGGCCAAAATCAAGGAATGGGAGCTGGAACAGTCCATGCAGCGCACAAGACGCCTGAGACCGGACCTGCTCAATAAATAAACCACCACAGATATGAAAAACCTGTATATCATAGCCGGATGTAACGGTGCAGGCAAGACGACGGCCAGCTACACCGTGCTACCTGAGATGCTCGGATGCCGGGAATTCGTCAATGCCGACGAGATTGCCCGCGGTCTCTCGCCATTCAACCCGGAAAGCGTCGCACTCCAGGCCGGACGCCTGATGATAGAGCGTGTCATGCACTTGATGAAAGAAGGACAGGACTTTGCCTTCGAGACTACGCTGGCAACACGTTCCTATGTGAAACTCATAAAGAAGGCACAGAGCGTAGGGTATTTCGTCTCGCTCATATTCTTCTCCCTGCCCACTCCGGAGCAGGCCGTACAGAGAGTTGCCAGACGCGTAAGCCAAGGAGGACATAACATTCCTACGGATGTCATTTACCGCCGCTATGATGCCGGACTCAGAAACTTCTTCCAACTTTATTCGCCCCTGGTTGATTTCTGGAGCCTGTACGACAACAATATATGTCCCACCTTCCGAATAGCCAGCGGCTGGAGACAGAGCGAGAAGATGGATGTCGTGGACGCACAGCGATATTATGAAATGCAGCAGGCATACAGCCAGCCTGCGACAAACGAGAAAAAGGATTCAGCAAATGAGTAGGCACAAGAAAGACTATCCTACAGATCGTGAAATACGACATCTGCAGCAGTGCCTCGACAATGGCATCCTGCTGGCCCAGCAACGTCTCGTTTCACGCGCCGTACGCGAAGGATTTACCCTGATTGCATGCCCGCGCGGCACTGTTATCGAAGTAGATCCGTCCACTATCAGGTTCTGACTCTATTCTGCCACACCTATAATATCCCTGACAGAAGCCACGTCGTGACTATCCAGCCACTCGTCTATTCCGTCCACGACCTTGACGCTTACCGCAGGATCAAGGAAATTTGCCGTCCCTATCTCCACCGCACTGGCACCGGCCATGATAAACTCGATGGCATCCGCCGCGCTACATATCCCGCCAAGACCGATGACAGGAATATCCACGGCATGGGCAACCTGACAGACCATGCGCAGGGCAACAGGCTTGATACAGGGACCGCTCAAGCCTCCGGTACCGATACTGAGCATACGCCTGCGCTTCTCTATGTCAATGGCTGTACCCATAAGCGTATTTATAAGGCTGACGCTGTCTGCTCCCTCTGCCTCCACTGCCCGGGCTATGGACACAATGTCCGTAACGTTCGGTGACAGTTTGACAATCAAGGTCTTACGGTATGCCTTTCTGACTGCCCTTACCACACTGGCAGCGCCCTCGGTCGTCACGCCGAAAGCCATGCCTCCGTCACGGACATTAGGACAGGAAATATTCAACTCAATGGCGGGGATGTCGTCAAGACTGTCTACCACAGCAGCACATCTGGCGTAATCCTCCGGACTGGAACCTGATACATTGACAATCATACGGCTGTCTATCTTGCGTATGCGCGGATAGATGTTTTCGGCAAAGTACATTACGCCCCTGTTCTGCAGCCCGACGCAATTGAGCATACCGCAGGCTGTTTCAGCCATACGTGGATAGTCATTTCCCTGCCTGGGTTCGTAGGTCGTTCCTTTCATTACTATTCCACCTATCCTGTGCAGTTCAACCACATCCTCGAACTCAATGCCATATCCAAAGGTTCCGCTGGCCGTAATTACAGGATTCCTGAGTTCCAATCCACCTATATTTGTCCTAAGATCTGCCATACTACCAATTCAATTCCTTTACATCAAACACGGGACCTTCGGTACATACGCACACGTTGCCACGTACCGTCTTCTCGACGCAGCACAGGCAGGCGCCCATACCACAAGCCATCATATTCTCAAGAGACACCTCGCAAGGCATGTCCATGTCACAGGCCTTACGTGCAACAGCCTTCATCATGGGAGAAGGTCCGCACACGCTGATCATATCGAACCGACGCTCCCTCCAGACACTGTGATGAGTCACGAAGCCTCGTTCGCCCTCTGTCCCATCCTCGGTAGTGATGTATACGTTTCCCAATGAACGGAACATATCCTTCTCAAGCAACATTTCTGAAGTCCTTGCACCCAGCAGGAAGGAGGGTGAACCACCCATTTCCCTGATTCTGTCACCCAAAAACAGCAGAGGTGCGACACCGACGCCACCACCTACCAGCAGGTAGCTGTCCGACTGGCCTCGCGGCATGGTAAAGCCATGCCCCAAAGGCAGGAGGGCATTAAGACTGTCACCTGACTTCAGACGGGCAAGTGCACGACTGCCATCACCGACAATCTGTATCAGGAACCAGACCTCGTTGTCAGATGTGTCCACGTAGTTGATGCTGACAGGCCTGCGAAGGAACGTGGTCTTGCTGCCGTCTACACGCAACTGGGCAAACTGCCCCGGCAACATAGGAGGCAACGGTGCATTCTCATCCGTACATTTGAGCAACACAAAACGCTCTCCAATATACTCGCCCGACCTGACTGTGAGGTCCCTGATATGCTTCCTTACCGCCATTACCTTAGTGTATTAAAACAACGTAAAGATACAAAAAAAGCGCCATTCGGGCGCTATTTTGTAAATGTTTCATAGGTACCGTCGTCAAAAAATATCCGGATTTCTGTAATTTTACGCTGCGGTTTGTCAATATATTTCTCAATATATTTGATTTGTTGAGGTTGTTCCTGGAGTGTAGCATCATTCTTTTTGCTGGCTGCCGAAAACAAATCGTCAGCAATGCCTTCATACAAGTTGTCAGAGGCAGGACTCTCGATATTATCCAGACCGCCAGAACCACTACGTGCATCGGAACCTGCAGCATCAGAACCTGTGTTAAACATCTCTCCGTCACCAAACATCAGCCATTGCAGATTAACCTCGGGAAAGCGGTTATGAATAGCATGTACCGTTGCCAAAGTCGGCTTCGTGCGTTCATTGAAAATTCCTGACAATGTTGCCTCACCTAAATTAAGAGCCTTAGCGAAACTTTTCTGCGTCATTCCC
>DFKL01000128.1 GCA_002373535.1 Prevotellaceae bacterium UBA3646
ACCCACCACAGCTTCTGGTCCCATTCCAGCTGCTGCAGGGGGCGACCAAGACGATCCATGAAATAGAATATGCCGCCGTACTGCTTGTCCCAACCGTATTCGACCTCGCGAAGCGCTATGTGCACGGCCTTGTCTATCAGGTCCTGACGTCCGAGGCGCTTGCCCAGGTCCATGATGAACCACATGGCTTCGATGGCATGGCCGGGATTCTGCAGGCGTCCCTCGTGGCAGTCTACGAGCTTGCCGTCCTGGCTGACACACTCTACTATCATGTCAAGCTCTGGACGATAGAATACATCCAACACCTCGTGCAGGCAGACATCTATGGTCTCCTGCAGGAACTGCGGATCAAGAAGGTCCTCGATCTCGAGCGCCACGTTGCACAGTATCATTGGCAGGTCGAAAGTCTTGAGGGCACGTGCTCCCGGGGCAGCCTTGCTCCACCGCCCTTTGGGGCATTTGCGCTTATCGAGGACTATGTTGAAGGTCTTGAGGGCAATGTCGGCATACTCCTTGTTACCCGTAGCCTTGTATAGCTGGCCGAAGGCGATAACGGCAAACGTATAGGAGAAGATATTGTATGGCTCGACAAGGGGGTGTCCCTCGCGGTCAAGAGAGAAGTACCAGTTGAGGTTTCCGTCGTGACCGTACTTCCTGAGGAACTCTGCTCCCTGTATGGCTGCGTCAAGCCATTCCTGACGTCTTTCGACCTTGTTGTAAAGCGTCGCCAGCATCCACACCTCGCGCCCCTGAAGCCATATGAACTTGTCGGTGTCGTACACCTGACCGTCACGTTCTATGCAGGTAAAGTAGCCGCCGTATTCGGCATCTATGCTGTTTTGCATCCAAAAGGGCATTACCCTGTCGAGCAGCTCGCTCTTGTACTGAGCGGCAAGTTGTTTGAAGTCTATCATTTTATTTCCTTATTACAAACGACATAATGTATGATATGATCACACAGACCACAATGCCTGTGGCTCCGAAGAGGAATAGGCTGGCATCCGTGCAGTAGCTCATCCAGAACACGACTATCTCGCCTGCCACAAAACCGGTAAAGGCTGCATATCCCTTGACACGCTGCATAAACACCGCGACGAGGAACAGCCCGCCCAATCCGCTGGTCAGCAGACCGAGGATGGTATTGAAGTAGTCGAGCAGGGACTGGATATTCCACGTCGCCATTAGCAAAGCTACCACGAGGCCTATGAGGCCGCTGAGGATACACGTCCAACGTGCAATGACGAGCAGTTGCACAGAGGATATCGACGGCCGGAAACGTTGTACGAAATCTACGCTGAAGGCCGTAGACACACTGTTGATATTGCTGGATATAGTACTCATGGTGGCAGCAAAGATTGCGGCAATAAGCAGGCCTGCGACTCCTGCCGGCATCTGGCTCATCATGAAGAACGGGAATATGGCGTCGGACTGAGTCATGGTGACATCCAACTGTGCAGGGTGCGTCTTGTAGAACGTATACAGGCCTGTACCTATCATATAGAAAGCCACGGAGATGAACACGGACATAAAGCCGTTCACCATGATGCTCTGTCCGGCGGACTTCTCGTCCTTGGTGGTCATATACCGCTGGATGACAGTCTGGTCCGAGGTGTATGATATCAGGTTGTTGGCCAGTCCGCCGATGATTACCACCCACCATGTGGCTGAAGACCATCCGTTACTCCAGTCAAAGAGGCGCAGCTTGTCGTTGTCCAACGCTATCTCGATGCAGGACGACACGCCTCCTGCCGTATTCAGCATAAGGTAGGCTGCGGCAAAGACGGCACCTCCGACCAGAATGATGCCCTGTACCACATCACCCCAGATAACTGCCTCGACGCCGCCCATAGTACAGTAGACTATCGTCACGAGTCCCATGAGCAGTATACAGAGATATATGTCTATCCCCGTGACTGCCGTCAGAGCCAGCGACGGCAGGTACATGACGAGGGCCATGCGTGCAACCATGAACGCACAGAACAGGGCCGAGGACATGAGTCGCGTTGCCAGATTGAAGCGTTCCTCCAGAATCTCGTATGCACTGGCGACCTTCAGTTTCCGGAAATATGGCAGATAGTATTTGATTACCGGGATGCCCACTATGGGTATCATCCACAGCATGGGATAATAGGTCCAGTCTGTCGTATATGCCTTTGCCGGTATTGCCATATATGTTATGGCACTCAGCATGGTGGCATATATGCTGATACCTGCTGCCCACCAAGGAATACGTCCGCCGCCCTTGAAAAAGTCGTCAGCACCGTTCTCCTTGCGCATAAAATACACACCCATTCCCAACATGGCGACCAGGTACAGTGCCAATACGGTCCAGTTGAGCCAGCCGAAATCGTGACGGGTGGTAATCCGCACTTCGCTGACGTCGGCACTGCGCACGCCAGGCATAGTCTCTCCGCCCGAATAATACCACACCTGACCATCAGGGCTCTTGGTAAGGCAGGCTCCCGCACGTGCCAGCAACGAATCACCAGGCAGCAGTGCCCACGAGTCTGTGATTGTATGGTATGCCAGCACATCCTGGCGGAACCTGTACCACTGTGGCTGATGCCGGAGATACAGACTGTCATGCCGTCCGCTGATAGCGTCATAGAATATCCGATAGTCTACACCTCCGAAGAACAGGATATGACTGTAACCGGACGTGGCACTGGCAGCTCCGACTATAGCCTGGCGCTCAAGGTAGGCCGAAGTCTCCATATTGCCGTTTTCCGGACTGACTTTGGACGGTCCCTGCACCCACAGATTTGCAGGACTGGTACGATGCCACTGGTGCGTTTTCAGATCCATATAGACACCATCGCTGTACACCTCGGCCTTCTGGCCTAACGAATCTACACGTGGCTGATATCCACCGAAGACAAAGAGGGCTGCACCTGCAGCTGTATTCTGCACCTGTACGCAAGGCTGCAGGCGGCACTTGTCCGGCAGGGTATCCAACGCCACCCAGCGCAACGGCTTTTCCCAACGGGCACCGTAGACGACACTGTTGGGCTTGCCGAAGCTCTGACCTCCTGCGACATATATCGTCCCGTCGTAGTATGTGGCAGCAAAGTTGTCAAGGCCGACGGGCAACGGCGTACACATTTCGCGATCGCTATTGTTAGGATAGAACTCGCAGGTAGTCAGCGAGCTGCTCCCACACTGCCCACCGAGGAACAATACACCGTCTCCTATCTGTACACTTGCGCCGTAGGCCTGAGGGTAGAATTTCTTCTCGCCCCCGTCGGCACAAGGCTTGTCCGGGAAGTTGCATCCGCCCCATGTCCACAGACCGTTATTTATCCATCCTGCATAATGGCCCGATACCGCATGCCTCATGGGTATACCCCTGGTCACGCTGACCTGATTCTGGGAGAATGCCAGGAGCGGCAGGAGGATCAGTATCGAGAATATAGTCTTTTTCATTGTCTGCTTTTTTACCAAACGACTACAACTGGTTGCACCGCTGGAAGAAGCCTATTTCCTCCAGCTCCTTGCGAAGCTGGACCTCCTCCTCTGCCGTCATATTCTGGAACGGCGTCCGGTTAGGCCCCAGGTCGAGGCCTATCAGCTTCATTATACGCTTGCCGCCTACTATATTGCCACGGAAATGACAGATTACGTTGATTACCAGCTGCGAGAAGTTCTGACGCTCACGAGCCGTCTCGATATCCCCCTCATTCCATGCCTGGACGATGCCAACCAGCTCCCTGCCGTTGTAGTTGGTCGTTCCGCCTATGCCGCCGCGCGCCCCGCCCATTGCCAGCGAGGGCAGTATAGTCTCGTCCTGACCGTGCAGCATATCGAACTTGCCACCAGCATACAGACGGCACTGGTTATATTCGTAAATACTCTCAAAGGTATATTTTATACCTGCAAAGTTAGGAATGCGCCCGTCAACTGCCTGAAGGAACTGCACCATCGGAAGGTACGCACCGTTGAAGGCAGGGATGTGATAATAGTAGAAAGGCAGGTCAGGGGCTCCGGCGGCAATCTCCTCGCAGTACTTGACCAGTTCCTCTATGCGGCCTATCTTGGGGAACGGAGGAGCCATTGCACCTATGCCCCATGCACCTATCTTCTGTGCATGCTCAGCCAGCATACGGCTGTTACGCACACAGCACGAGCCCACATGCACAATCACCTTGAACCCCTCTGGTGCAGCCGCAATCCATGCCTCGGCAAGACGCATACGCTCGTCCTCGGTAAGCATATATCCCTCGCCGCTGCTGCCGTTTATAAACACACCCTTCAGACCGTTCTTGTGCAACATACGTGCATACGCAGGAATCGGTTCAAGATTAACGTCACCATTTTCATAAAAAGGAGTAAACGGGGCATCTATGAGCCCCACGATCTTTTCAAATGCCATTGTATTTTTATTTTATTTCGTTTTCTATATTGTCATCATATTGTTTCTGCAGTTTCCTGAGCCTGGCATGCATCTGACGGCGGACGGCGGAATATTTCCTGTCACCGTATACATTGTGCATCTCCGCAGGGTCAGTCTTCAGGTCATACAGTTCCCATGCATCGATGTCGCCATAGAAATGTATCAGCTTGTACCTGTCGGTACGTACGCCATAGTGACGCCTTACACTATGCTCGGCAGGATACTCATAGTAGTGATAGTAAATCGCATCGCGCCATTTGCCGACAGTCTTCTCACCCTTCAGCAGAGGCACGAGACTCATGCCCTGTATGTCAGCTGGAATCCTGGCACCGGCCATCTCCAGGAACGTAGGAGCATAGTCGATATTCTGTACCATTTCCATAACCTCGCCATGACGTCTGTATCCCTGTGGCAAGTGCATCAGCAAGGGAGTGTTCAGGCTCTCCTCATACATGAAACGCTTGTCAAACCATCCATGCTCACCCATATAGAAACCCTGGTCGGAGGTGTAGACAATCAATGTGTTGTCATACAATCCATGCGACTTGAGGTAGTCCAGCAAGCGCCCCACCTCGTCGTCCAGAGACTTGGTAACCTTGGCATAATCACGCATATAGCGCTGGAACTTCCACTCCGTGAGAGCATCATCCTTTGGCGAAGTGGCCTTGTAGTGACGATACGAGGGGAAACGGCGGAAAAAGTCGCACGACAGACTGTCGTGGAAAGCCCAGTATGCCTGACGGTCTTCCTTGCCGAGGCGATTGACATAGTCGAGGTAAGACTGGGACAGACGGCTGCTGTCACCTGGCAAGTAGGCCTTGTTGTCGTATGCCAGGTCCATGTCATGCTGGCTGGCAATGGTCATCTCCTGCAGCCCTGCTGCGACACGGCCGTTCCAGTCATCGTTGAAATTTGCCGGTTTTTCGAAAGTCCTGTCTTCGTATTCGCGCATGTACTTCAGTTCCGGAAGCCAGTCGCGGTGACAAGCCTTGTGATGGACGAACAGGATGAACGGACGGCTCCTGTCACGATGCTCCATCCAGTCGATAGCCTTGTTCGTAATGATATTCGTACAATAGCCCTGCTCGCGCCTGACGCTGCCATCCATCTGGATAAAATCCGGGTTGTAGTACTCACCCTGGCCGCGCAGGACTTCATAATAGTCAAACCCTGTAGGTGTGCTTACCAGGTGCCATTTGCCGATCAGGGCCGTCTGATATCCCGCCTGCTGCATCAGCTTGGGCATTGTCTGCTGACTGCCGTCGAAGACTCCGTGCTCGTTGTTCGTAAACCCGTTCTTATGACTGTGCTTGCCTGTTATCATGCACGCACGGCTCGGGCCCGAAAGGCTGTTGGCCACGAAACTGTTACGAAACAAGACACCGTCCCTGGCTATACGGTCCAGGTTGGGAGTCTGCACTGGGCTGTTGCCATACGCACTGAGCATCTGTGCCGTATGGTCGTCAGTCATGATGTACACGATGTTGGGACGCTGAGCCTGCGCCGAGGCACCGGCAGCGGCAATAGCCAACGAGAAGAACGCTAATCCTTTCTGCATAGTATTTCCTTTAGATATTTTCCTGTATAGCCCACATTGGACTGTGCGACCTGCTCAGGCGTTCCGCAAACCAGCAGCTGACCGCCGCCGCGACCGCCGTCGGGTCCCATGTCTATAATCCAGTCGGCACACTTGATTACGTCCATGTTATGCTCTATGATGATTACACTGTTACCCTTTTCGACAAGCCTGTCCAGCACACCCAGCAAGATACGTATGTCCTCGAAATGCAATCCCGTCGTAGGCTCGTCCAATATATACAATGTGCGTCCCGTGTCCCTGCGTCCAAGTTCCGTGGCCAGCTTTACACGCTGGCTTTCACCGCCCGAAAGCGTAGTACTGGACTGCCCCAGTTTGATATATCCGAGCCCCACGTCCTGCAAGACCTTGATCTTATGCAATATCGCAGGCTGATTTTCGAAAAACTCCACGGCCTGGTTCACGGTCATGTCCAGAACCTCCCCGATATTCTTGCCACGGAAGCGCACCTCCAGCGTCTCCCTGTTATACCTGCGTCCCCGGCAGTCCTCGCACATCACGGAAACGTCCGGCAGGAAGTTCATCTCTATGCTGCGATACCCGTTGCCCGAGCACGTCTCGCATCGCCCGCCCCTGACATTGAACGAAAACCTGCCAGGCTTGTAGCCGCGGATTCTTGATTCCGGCAACTCGACAAACAAGTTGCGTATATCGTTGAACACGTTGGTATACGTAGCAGGGTTGCTGCGCGGAGTACGCCCCAGGGGACTCTGGTCTACACACACCACCTTGTCAATATATTCAATACCCTCGATACTGTCATAATCCAGAGGATCCTTCAGCGAGCGGTAGAAATGCTGCGA